>DATKDW010000011.1 GCA_035512495.1 Acidimicrobiales bacterium | reverse complement strand
ACTCGAACTGGTGTTCGCCCTATCATGTGCGGTATGGGGAGGTCCCTCGCTGAGGAGCTGGTCGAGGTGCTGGCGGTGGATGTGGAGTCCTTGTCGGTCGCGGAGTCGGTGGTGCACATGGCCCGGGTGGAGCAGGTCCGCACGCGGTTCGAGGCGCAGGTGTACGAGACGCTGGGGATGTTCGACCGGTCGGGGGCGTGGCAGCTCGATGCGGCGTACAACGTGGCGAACTGGTTGGCGGCTCAGACGGGCACGTCTCGGGCGGTGGCGGGGAGCCGGGTGCAGCTGGCCAACCGTCTGCAGCAGATGTCCCACACCCGGGAGGCGTTGGCCGAGGGGTCGATCACCGAGGCCCATGCCCGGGTGCTGGCTCGTTGTGTGGCCAACCCGCGGGTGCGGGGTGCCTTCGCCGACCAAGAGGTCGACCTGGTGGTGCAGGCGATGGGGTGCACGGCGGATCAGCTGGCGGTGAAGGTCGACGCCTGGATCGAGCTGTGGGACATGGATGGGGTCGAACCCCGCGACCCCCAGCACGACACGCTGAGCGCCAGCCGGGTGGGGGATCGGGTGCGCCTCAACGGTGACTTTGGCCTGGACGCTGGGTTGCCGCTGCTGGCGGCGCTGGAGGAGCGGGTCGATCAGCTGTTCCACCGGGACAAGAAGGTGACCGAGGCCAACCCCGATGACGGGTTGGCGTCTCGTACGCCGGGGATGCGTCGGGCCGAGGCGCTGGGCGAGCTGGTCGAGGCCGGCGCGGCCGGTGAGGGCAACCCCGATCGGCGTGAGCCGCTGTTCATGGTCCACGTCGATGAGGACACGTACCGCTTCGGCGGTCGGCATGCCGATTCGCTGTGTGAGCTGACCGACGGGACCGTCCTGCCGATCGATGTGATGCGGCGGATGCGGTGCGGGTCGCGGTATCAGTCGGTGGTGCTCGACGCCGCCGGGGTGATGTTGTTCTTCGGGCGGGAGGAGCGCTACGCCAACCGCCAGCTGCGCCGGGCCTTGGCTGCTCGAGATCGGGGCTGTGCTGTTCCGGGCTGTGACCGGCCGCCGGCGCATTGCGATGCCCACCACGTGGTGTTCTGGGATTACCTGGGTGGCACCGACATCGACAACATGGTGTTCCTCTGTCGGCATCATCACAACGCGATCCATTCGGGGGTGTTGTCGGTGCTGATGGTGGATGGGATGCCGTTGTTCCTCGACCGATACGGGAACGAGCTCGGCTCGGGCCGGCGGAGACCGCCGCCCGAAGCGGTCGCCGCGTAGGACGCGGCGACGGCACAGCCCAGGCTCCAACCCAACGGCTTCCGGTCACCCCCGCCCCGTGCGGGGGCACCGTCGAGTGCCGTCTGCGGACCGGACGGACAGGATTGGGGGGTCGAGCTGACGAATCACCCGGGATGGGGCGAGCTCGGGCGTGGATGGTGGTACTGGTCGTCGGGGCGTTGGTCGCCGCCGGCGGGGGCGTGGCGGTGGGCGATCCGCTGCACGATCCGATCAAGGTCGAGGTGCCGGCACCGATCGAGGGGACCTTCGATCCGATGGACCCGCCGCTCGTCGCGGCCGTCGATCCCGACATGGCGCTGCTCGACGTGCCGGGCCAGCACCCGTGGATGCTGTTCGAGGCCGATGAGCTCCCGGCGATCCGGGAGCGGGTGCTGGGTGCGGACCCGACGTCGGTCGTGGGACGGGCGTGGGCGGGGATGCAGGCCCGGGTCGATGCGTGCTGCGATGGGCGGTCGTCGTACCAGGACGGGCTCGAGGACCTCGAGAGCCGCAGCTATGGCCGGGATGACCTGGCCGAGCTCGGCTTCGCGTGGCAGATCACCGGTGACGACGTCTACCTGGAGAAGGCCCGTGGGTTGCTGCAGTACGTGGTGGCCACTGCTCCGGACCACGGTGCGCCGCGCGAGCCCGGGGTGGACGAGTTCTACATCCAGCGGGCCCATCGCCTGAACGGCTTCGCCCTCGCCTACGACCTGCTGCACCCGGGGTTCACGGCGGAGGAACGGGCCCAGCTGCTCGGGGTCGTCACCGCCCTCGGCCAGCAGCAGTTCGGCCACGCCGCCACCGCGTGGTGGGGCACGACGTCGTCGGGCTCGAACATCGGGGCGGTCAACGCCGCGTCGCTGGCCACCGCCGGCCTGGCCCTGTGGCACGAGGTGCCCGAGGCCCGAGCCTGGGTGGTGCGGGGTGAGCAGCTCACCCGCGCCTACTTCCACGAGGGCTTCGACTCCGAGGGCGCCGGCATCGAGGGCGTGCTCTACGGCAACTACGGCATGCGGGTGCCGACGTTCCTGAACCACGCCCTGCGCCAGACCGGTCACCCGGGGATCGACCGGGTCGGCGGGGTCGATCGCCAGCAGGAGTGGGTGGCCTACGAGGTCCTGCCCGGTGGTGGTGCGGTGAACCCGATCAACGACGCCCGCTACTACGAGTTCAACCCGTACTTCACCCTGTGGTCGGGGACCCACGGCGACACGCCGGCGCTGTCGCGCTGGATCCACGACGAGGTCCGGCTGAAGGGCCCCCGAGCCGCAGTGGACGCGTCGATGCCGACCATCCTCTGGTACGAGGAGGCCGACCCGGATTTCGACCCGTCGTCGATGCTGCCGCTGGCCAAGGCGTTCCCCGGCCGCGGTCTGGTCCACGTGCGTTCGGGCTGGGACGAGGGCGACCTGATGGCCAGCTTCGAGTCCCGCCAGAACGACTGGGGGGAGAGCGTCCACCAGAACCAGGACGTCAACTCCTTCGTGCTCTACGCCGAGGGCGCCCGGTTGGTGGTCGACAGCCGCTACGCCAACTGGCTGGCCAAGACGGCCGGTGGCGATGCCGAGGCAGGCCGCACGTCGGAGACCGAGGCCCACAACTACCTGGTGGCCGACGGGCGCAGCCAGGACTTCTTGGGCAAGGGCGACCTCCGGGCGTTCGCATCCACGGCCGGTGAGGTGGGCGAGACCGGTGGGCTCGACATCGCCGTCGGCGACGCCCGCAAGGCGTACATGACCGATCAGCCCCAGCGGGCCGAGCGGGTGTTCCTGCACGTCCGCGAGGGACGGGGCGGGACGGGCGACTACGTGGTGGTGGCCGACCGGTTCGAACAGGGCGGGGGCGACCACGACCACACCTGGTTCCTCCACACCGACTGGTCGAACACGATGACGCGGCTCGGATCCGATCCGGGGCGGGTGCGGGTCGACGCCCCGAACGGCGCGGGGATGTCGGTGACGATGCACGCGGCGCAGCCGTTCACCTCCTCGGTCGGATCCTTCACGCCCGACGACGCCCAGGACTGGCGTCACCTCGGCGCGGGCCGGCGGGCCCAGCCGCGGCTGGAGGTGTCGAGCACTGGTGCGGCCTTCGAGTCGATCGCCGTGCTGGCGCCGACGGCGCCGGGGGAGCGGGCCCCGACCGTGCGGGCCGTGCCCGCGGACGGTGGCATCGCCGTGGTGGTCGAGCACGGGGCGTTCACCGACCTGGTGCTGCTCAAGACCGGGGACGCCGCGACGGTGTCGGCGGCCGGCCACTCGACCGACGCGACCTTCGCCATGGTCCGTCGCAACCGGGGCGGCAAGGTCCTGGCGTCGACCATGGTCGACGGGTCGTCGTTCGACGCCGACGGGGCACCGTTGCTGGTACTGCCGGCCGGCGTCGGAGCTGTCGTGTCCTCGGATTAGGGTCGCTCGCCCATGGCCGGCGATCGACGACGTCAGCTGGTCGACACCGGCATCGAGCTGGTGATGCGCCAGCGGTTCCAGGATGCGCTGGCCAGCGTCGACACGCGATCCATCACCGTGGCTGCGGGCGTCACCACCGGGTCGTTCTTCCACCACTTCGCCAACCGGGGGCAGTTCGCCGATGCGGTGGCGGGACGGTTCGAGGAGATGTGGCGGGCTGCGGTGGACGCTTTCGTGGCCGAGCTCGAGGCCACCGCGACCGAGGAGGGCGTCGACGTGCGGGCGCTGGTCCGCCGGCGGGACTGGGAGAAGATCGAGGCCCAGGAGGTGCAGGGGTACCTGTTCCACCTCCTCTGGGTCGCCCGGCACCGGCCGGTGAGCGAGGACGAGGGCGACACCGGCGCCGACGTGCTGCAACGCAGCTACGAGTACCTGCTCGAGTCGGTCGTGCCGGCGTACCGCCGGATGGTGGTGGCGATGGGGCGGGAGATGATGCCGCCGTTCGACGAGCACGATCTGGCGGTGACGATGAACGCCCTCGTCGACGGGATCCAGATGTGCCAGCGGGTGGACCCGCAGCTGGTGCGGGACGGGCTGTTCGCCGATCTGGTGGCCAGCACGTTCGTGGCGCTGACGCGTCCGCGAGGTGAGCCGGCGGCCGGCGTCGACCTGGCCGCGCTCGAGGCGAAGCTGGTCCCGTCGTCGCATCGTCGACGGTCGACGGGGGAGCGGGAGACGTGGCGACAGATCGCCGCCGCCGCCGCTCCACTCTTCGATGATCGGGCGGTCGCGGACGTGAAGGTGTCCGACATCGCCGACGCCGCCGGCGTGAGCACGAGCACCGTGTACCACCAGTTCGGGCGGGTCACCGCCGTGGCCGCGTGCGGGTGGGCGCAGTACCTGCCCGAGCTCGAGGCCATCGCCACCCGACCCATCACGGCGGACGAGGGGCCGATCGTGCGGATGGAGCAGGTGCTCGGCCGCTTCGTCGAGCTCGGCATCGAGCATCGAGGCGCACTGGAGGGCCTGATGGCCGAGGTGCTGCACGACGCCCGCCGGGAGGGTGAGGACGAGGTCGCGGCCCGGCTGCTGACCACCGTGCCGCTGGCCGAGCTGCTCATCCCCCACATCCGAGAACTGCGGACCCGAGGGTGGTTGCGGCGGCGGGTCGGCAGTCACGGCCTGGCCCGCACGGCCCTGCAGATCGTGGCCATGCGGACGCTGGCCACCCCGCACGACCCGGTGGAGCGCATCATCGACGACACCTTCGGCCTGGTCCTCGAGGGCGCGCTCACCGGCGGCGCCGGACGCTGAGACGCACACGTGTTCCCGAGGCGAGGCGCTCCGGAGTGCGCCGGAACACCTCGCGCTCAGGGACAGGCAAGCCGCACTGCGGCCCGCTCAGGTTCCCGCTACGAGGTCAGTGAACCATCGTGCACTGACATGCGCCGTGACAAGACATTGCTGCGGTGATGCCGATCCGTAGCAGCGGCAATGGGCGGAATCGGCCGTCCGGTCCCGAAACCGGGCCTGACCTGGGAGTACGTTCCCCGCCGTGACGGTGGACAGGCGGGCGGAGCTGGTCGAGGCGGGGATCTCCCTGCTGGCGCGGCAACAGTTCCAGGAGCTGCTCGCCGGCGTGGAGACACGGGCCATCGCCGACGAGGTCGGGGTGACGACCGGGTCGTTCTTCCACCACTTCCGCAACCGGGCCCACTTCGCTCACGCAGTGGCCGACACGTTCGCCGCCCACTGGGCCGAGCGGGTCGAGCGCCTGTCCGGCGCCGCGACGACAGCCAACGAGGTTCGGGGGCTCGAGGGGATCCGCCCCGCCGCTCGCGCGGAGTGGGCCGGCCTGGTCGCCGACGGTGACCTGCCCGCCCTGCAGTGCTTGCTGTGGGCGGTGCGGTCCCAGCCGCTGTGCGAGGACACGGCCCGTACCGCCGGGGACGTGCTGGGTGAGGCCTACCGGTCCCTCACCGACACCGTGGAGGCCTCGTACGCGGAAGGCCTGCGCCTGATCGGTCGCGAGATGCTGCCGCCCTTCACCAATCCTGACCTCACCGTGATCATGACCGCGGTCGCCGAGGGCCTCCAGATGCGCCACGGCGTCGATGCCGGAGCGGTGCGCGACGACCTCTACGCCGACACCGTCGCCGCGATCCTGCTCGGCGTCACCCGCCCCCGGGTCGATCGGTCCGACGCGTCGCCGGCTCCGGAGCTGGCCGACCTCGAGTCCCGGTTCCTGGTGCACCGCCTCGAGGCACGCGCCGACGCTGCCCCGGCGGAGACGTGGCGCCACATCGCCGATTCCGCCGCTCACCTCTTCATCGACCGGACGCCAGGCGACGTGCGCGTCTCCGAGGTCGCCGCGGCCGCCGGCGTCAGCCCAGAGGCCGTCCTCCACCACTTCGGCACGGTCACCGCCGTGGCCGCCGCCGGCTGGGCCCGTCACATGTCCGAGCTCGAGGCCATCGCAGCCGTCCCGATCACCGAGGACGAGGGGCCGATCCGGCGCATCGAACAGGTGCTGCTCCGCTACGTCCAGCTGGCCCGGCAGAACCGTGGTGCCACGGAGGCCCTCGTCACCCAGGTGGTCGCCGAGGCTGCCCTTCCGGGCGACGGCGAGGGACCACGTGCCGCTCGCACCATGATGCCGCTGCCAGGGCTGATCCTGCCCCACATCCGGGCGCTGCGCACCGCGGGACAGTTGCGCCGGCGGATGGAGACCGAGCGCCTGGCGCGCTCCCTCGTGCAGCTCTGCACGATGCGGGCGCTGCTGTTCGCCGACGAGTCCGACGAACGGGTCGTCGACGAGACGATGAGCCTCGTCTTCGACGGGGCGCTGGTGGCGCCGAGCGATGCCTGAACTACCGCTCCAGTCGGTGCGCGACGCCGCCGGCGCCATCACCCACTTCGTGTCCTACGTCGAGGACATCTCGGGGCGCAAGACGACCGCCTCGTACCGGGCCAAGCGTGACGGAAAGGGCCGCATCCGGCACTCGTCACGACGCTGAGTGACCGATTTCGTCGCATCGAGTGACAACTGGTGACACATCGGGCGGAATCTGGCTTCAATATTGTGTAGGCCGCGGTGGAACGGCCACGGATCGTGGTCATAGGGGGGCCTCGCATGATCGATGTTGCACAGGAGGAGCGGGCAGCGGTCGTCCACCGCTTGGTGCGCGTGGTGCAGACCCATTTCGGGATGGAGGTGACCTTCGTGATCGGTGCGGGCCGCGATCGGTCCGCCGATGTGCACGTGCCGCTGCGCTTCGACGATCGGACCCACGGCATGCTCTGGTGCTCTCGTCATCAGGGCCAGGCCCTGCGCGATGGCGAGCTCGAAGCGGTGCAGGCCCTGGCCGACCTCGCGGCCGAGCAGCTGGAGGAGATCGAGCAGACGGAGCGACTGGCGCGCCACCGCCGCAAGGTGGTGCTCGATGTGGTCCGCAATGGACTCGCCCTGGAGATGGCGTACCAACCGCTGCGGCACCTGCACGACGGACGGGTGCTGGCGGTGGAGGCACTGGCCCGGTTCCCGCTCCACCCGGGCGGACCGGAGTGGTTCTTCCGGGAGGCGGCGGACCAGGGCCTGGGTGTCGAGGCCGAGGTGCTGGCCGTCCGCCGGGCCCTCGATCGTCTCAGCGAGATCCCCGAACCCGTCCGGCTCAACGTCAACGTCTCCCCCACGACGCTGGTGCATCCGCGCTTCCTGCAGGAGGTCTCGACCGTCCCTGCCGGCCGTCTGACCGTGGAGGTCACCGAGCACGCCGTGATCGAGGACTACTGCGACGTCCAGCGAGTGTGCGCGCAGCTCACCGCGCTCGGCATACGCACCTCCATCGACGATGTCGGTACCGGCTGGTCAGGACTCCACCGCATCCTCGAGTGCCGCCCCGACGAGCTCAAGCTCGACGCCGCGGTGATCCGTGATGTGCACCGGGAACCGCTGAAGCAGTACCTGATCGAGACCCTCTGCGGGTTCGCTCGCCGGGCCGGCGCCGACGTCGTCGCCGAGGGCATCGAGTCCGCCGACGAGCTCCGAGCCCTCCGTGAGCTGGGCATCATGGTCGGGCAGGGCTACCACCTCGGGCGGCCCGGAGACCTCGAAGCTCTCTTCACGCCCCTCCCGGTCAGCCGCCACCCCGCTTGCGGATGATGTTCAGGGCCGAGCCGGCCTCGAACCACTCGATCTGCTCGGGCGACAGCGTGTGGGTGGCCTCGAAGTCCTCGGTGGAGCCGTCGGGGTGGGCGATCTGGCAGCGCACGGGGACGTCGGGGGTGAGGTCGGCCAGGCCGAGCACGCTGAGGGTGTCGTCCTCACCGATGCGGTCGTAGGCGGCCGGGTCGGCGAAGGTGAGGGCGAGCACGCCCTGCTTCTTCAGGTTGGTCTCGGCGATGCGGGCGAAGCTGCGGGCGAACACGGCGACGCAGCCCCGGAAGCGGGGCTCCATGGCGGCGTGCTCGCGAGATGAGCCCTCGCCGTAGTTCTCGTCGCCGATGGCGGCCCACGGGCGCCCGGCCTCGTGCAGCGAGCGCATGACCTCGGGGTAGGGCTTGACCTCGCCGGTGACCGGGTCCTTGCCGGAGCCGGCTTCGCCGGTGAAGGCGTTGACGGCGCCGAGGAAGAGGTTGCCGGAGATGTTCTCGAGGTGGCCGCGGTACTTGAGCCACGGGCCGGCCATCGAGATGTGGTCGGTGGTGCACTTGCCCTGCGCCTTCACGGCGACGGGGAGGCCCACGTAGTCCTGGCCGTCCCACTCGGGGAAGGGCTGGAGGAGCTGGATGCGGTCGGACCCGGGATCGACCTTGACGTCGACGCCGGTGCGCTCGGACAGCTCGTCGGGGGGTGCGATGAACGTGTCCTCGCCGGGATCGAAGCCGCCCGGGGGCAGGTCGATGCCGACGGGCTCGTCGAGGCGGACCTCCTCGCCGGCGTCGTTGACCAGCACGTCGGTGCGGGGGTCGAAGTCGAGCCGACCAGCGAGCGCCATGGCGATGACGGTGTCGGGGGAGGTCACGAAGCTGAGCGTGTTGGCCGAGCCGTCGTTCCGCTTCGGGAAGTTGCGGTTGTAGGAGTTGACGATCGTGTTGACCTGGTCGAGCTGGGCCTGCGGACGGGACCACTGACCGATGCACGGCCCGCACGCGTTGGCCAGCACGTCGCCACCGATGGCCTCGAGATCGGCCAGCAACCCGTCGCGCTCGATGGTGGCGCGCACCTGCTCCGAGCCCGGCGTGATGAGCAGCTCGGTCTTGGCCTTGAGCCCCTTGGCTGCGGCCTGGCGGGCGATGGAGGCGGCCCGGGTGATGTCCTCGTAGGACGAGTTGGTGCACGAGCCGATGAGGGCGGCGCTGATCTCGAGCGGCCAGCCCTCCTCCTCGGCGCGCTGGCCGACCTCGGCCACGGTGTGCGCCCGGTCGGGGGAGTGGGGGCCGTTGATCATCGGCGGCAGGGTGGACAGGTCGATCTCGATGACCTCGTCGAAGTACTCGCCCGGGTTCGCCAGCACCTCGGGGTCGGCGCGCAGGTCGCCGGACACGGCGTTGGCGGCGTCGGCGATGGCCTCACGGCCGGTCGACTTCAGGTACGCCGCGATGTTCTCGTCGAACTGGAACAGCGACGTGGTGGCGCCGATCTCGGCACCCATGTTGCAGATGGTGCCCTTGCCGGTGGCGGTGATGGAGTCGGCGCCCTCGCCGAAGTACTCGACGATGGCCCCGGTGCCGCCCTTGACGGTGAGGATCTCGGCGACCTTGAGGATCACGTCCTTCGGTGCCGTCCACCCCGACAGGCGGCCGGTGAGGTGCACGCCGATGAGCTTGGGCCACCGCACGTTGAACGGGAAGCCGGTCATGACGTCGACGGCGTCGGCGCCACCTACGCCGATGGCGACCATGCCCAGGCCGCCGGCGTTGGGGGTGTGGCTGTCGGTGCCGATCATCATCCCGCCGGGGAAGGCGTAGTTCTCGAGCACGACCTGGTGGATGATGCCCGAGCCCGGCTTCCAGAACCCGATGCCGTAGCGGCGGGACACGGTCTCCAGGAACTCGTACACCTCCTGGTTGGTGTCGACCGCGACGGCGAGGTCCTTCAGCGCACCGACCTTGGCCTGGATGAGGTGGTCGCAGTGGACCGTGGAGGGCACGGCGACCTCGTCGAGGCCGGCCGTCATGAACTGCAGCAGCGCCATCTGGGCGGTGGCGTCCTGCATGGCCACCCGGTCCGG
>DATKDW010000010.1 GCA_035512495.1 Acidimicrobiales bacterium | reverse complement strand
CCGTCCCTTCACGACCATCTTCTCGTAGATGCTCCACATGTGCTTGGGCCGCCCGGTGACCTCGGCGGTGAGGCGCAGCTCCTCGAGGCGCTCCTCGACCTGGTGGATCACCTGGTGCAGGTAGAGGTCACGCTCGGGCGTGCGGGTAGAGACCATGTGGTCGATCTCGGCGAAGCGCTTCGGGTGCAGGGCAGCGAAGCTCAGGTCCTCGAGCTGCTGGCGCACGTCCTGCATGCCGAGGCGGTGGGCCAACGGCGCGTAGATGTCGAGGGTCTCGCGAGCGATGCGCTCCTGCTTGGCGTGGGCCATCCCGGCGATGGTCCGCATGTTGTGGAGCCGGTCGGCGAGCTTGATGATGAGGACCCGCAGGTCCTTCGCCATCGCCACGATCATCTTGCGCACCGTGGCGGCCTGCTGCTGCTCCTTGGTGTCGAAGTGGATCCGGTCGAGCTTGGTGACCCCGTCGACGATGGCGGCCACCTCGGCGCCGAAGTCGGCCTCCACGTCGGTGAGCGACACGGACGTGTCCTCGACCGCGTCGTGGAGCAGGGCGGCGGCGATCGTGATGTCGTCGAGGCCGAGGTCGGCGACGATCTGGGCCACTGCGATCGGGTGATGGATGTAGGCCTCGCCGGACTGGCGCGCCTGGCCCTGGTGCGCGGCCGACGCCGACAGGTAGGCGCGGGTGATCAGGTCGGTGCGAGCGGCGCGGCCGTGCCGGGCCCGGAACGCCGTCAGGAGCGGCGCGACCTCTTCGGCCGGGGGCGGACTGCTCCGCCGCCAGGGCAGGACCCGATCGACCGTGGACGGCACCGGATCAGGATACGGGTCAGCGGGAGCGGACCACGGCGGAGCCGCCGGCGAAGTTGTCGTGCGTGCCCCGCTTGAACGGGTCCTTGGAGATGGTCACGCCAATGGCGACGGCCGCCAGGAACGAGAGGAACGCGCCCAGGAACGGGAGCACGCCCAGCAGGAGCCAGGCGTTGCGCCGCATGGCCACGTCGGGGGCGGGGACCCGTCCGTCGGGTCCGACCACCTTGAACCCGAGCACCATCTTGCCGACGGTCTGACCGCGGGATGCTTCGAGCCAGACCGCGTAGGCGTAACCGAGCAGCGCCGAGGCGAGCAGGTAGAGGAAGTTCTCCGAGCCCACGCCGCTGAAGCTCGTCGAGGTGTCGTCGGTGAGGACGGCGGCGAGGATCGCGTTGGGGATGAACAGCACGAGGCCGTCGATGATGCGGGCTCCCAGGCGCGGCCACGGGCCGACGGGCACGAGCTGGCCGGCGGACGGAGCGGGAGGCGGCTCGGACGGCGGCGGGGGCGGTGGCGGCGGGGGCAGATCGGACATCAGCGGCGCTTGCCCTTCTTCCGGGGGCGGGGTGGGATGACCCGGCCCGACAGCAGGGGTGCGGTGCCGGCCGGGCGGGGCTCGGACGGCGAGACCGTGGCGGCCACCGGCTGGCCGGTGCGGCGGGCGCTCTGGGCCTCGAGGCGCTGGCGCAGGTTCTGCTGCTGGGGCTCTCGCTCCTTCAGCCAGGCCACGATGGGCGTGGCCACGAAGATCGACGAGTAGGCGCCGATCCCGAGGCCGACGGCGAGGGCGTAGGCGAACTCCTGGAGCGTGACGGCACCGAGCAGGAACGAGCCCACGAACAGCATCGAGAGCACCGGGAGCAGCGAGGTGATGCTCGTGTTGATCGAGCGCATGAGCACCTGGTTGAGCGAGAGGCTCATGAGGTCGGTGTAGTTCATCTTCTGTGCGAGAGCGGGGCGCTCGGCGTTGGCCTGGGCCTTGTCGAACACGACGATGGTGTCGTACAGCGAGTAGCCCATGATCGTGAGGATGGCGATCACCGTCGCCGGGGTGACCTCGAGCTGGAACACGGCGTAGAAGCCGATGACGATGAGGATGTCGTGCACCACCGCCGCGAGGGCACCGACGGCCATCTTCCACTCGAGGCGCACGGCGATGTACGCCGCGATGAGGACGAAGAAGACGATCAGGGCGCGCTGGGCCTTCTCCAGGATCTCATCGCCCCAGGTCGGACCGACCGTCGAGATGGCGACGTCGGTGCGATCTGCGCCGGCCAGCTCCGCGAGGGCCACGGTGACCTCGGCCAGGCCGGCGTCGTCCCCGGGCTCGGCCTGGACCCGCAGGTTGTCGCCGCCGACGAACTGGATCTTGGCGTTGCCGAGGCCGAGCGGGGTGAGGACCTCTCGGGCATCGGCGACGGAGGCATCGGGAGCCTGGACCTCCCATGCGGTGCCGCCCTCGAAGTCGATGCCCAGGTTGAGGCCGCGCCCGACCAGGGCACCACCGCTCAACAGGAGCAGCACGAGGGAGACGACCGCTCCGATGCGCCACAGGCGGGGGAAGTCGATGTCGTTGTCGAAGCTGGCGAGCTTGGAACGGACGCTCATGCCGGCGCTCCTTCGTCGATGGCGAGCCCTCGGTCGACCTTGGGCGTGGGCATCCCGAAGAGACGAGGACGGTTCTGCAGCCGCTTCGACTTCACCAGGATGAGCGCGAGCGGGCGCATGAAGAAGTACGACGAGATCAGGTCCAGCAGCGTGGCCAGCCCGAGGAAGAGGGCGAAGCCGCGGACCGGGCCGACGGTGAGCCAGTAGAGGATGCCGGCGCCGATGAGGGACGCCACGTCGGCCTTCACGATGGTGGAGAACGCCGAAGCGAAGGACCCGTCGATGGCGGCCCGCAGGGAGCGACCCCCAGCGACCTCCTCCTTGAGGTGCTCGTAGAACACGACGTTGGAGTCCACCGCGACACCGATGGAGAGGATGATGCCGGTGACGCCGGCGAGGGTGAGCGCCAGGCCCTGGCTGCTGCCGAGCCAGGCGATCATCGTCCAGAGCAGCGCAGCCGAGACCGCCAGTGACAGCATCGCCACCATGCCGAGGAGGCGGTAGTAGACGAGCATGTAGACGGTCACCAGGGCGAGGCCGATGAGGCCGGCGAGGACGCCGGCGTCGAGTGCGTCCTGGCCGATGGAGGCCGAGACCGACTGGGTCTGCTGGGCCACGAGCTCGACCGGAAGCGAGCCGTAGCGCAGGACCAGGGCCAGGTCCTTGGCCTCGCCCTCGCTGAAGTCGCCGCTGATGGAGATGCCGTCGGCGTCGAACGACGGGGCGTTGATGGAGGGAGCGGAGACGACCCGGCCGTCGAGCACGATGGCGAGCTGGCGGGTGGGGCAGCTCGGGCCCCCGTTGAAGCACTCGCCGGCGATGACGTTGAAGTCCGCGATGCGGTCGCCGCGGATCTGCACGCCGACCGTCCACTGGCCGAGCTGCTCGATCCGGGCGTTCGCGCTGCTCAGGATCTCGCCGGTGGCCGCGGCGGGGCCGAGCCGGTAGCGGGCGACCTCGTTGCCGTCGTCGTCGAACTCCCCGAGGGTGACGGGCTGGTCGGGATCGTCGTCGTCGGAGGAGGTCAGCTCGAGGTCCTCGACTCCAGTGGTCGGCGCCGGCGGGGCCGGCGGCGTCAGCTCCGCGGGATCCTGGCCGGCGGGCGGGGTCAGGGTCGGCTCGTCCGGGGCCGGATCCGACTCGGTCGGGTCCTCGGCCTGTAGTGGGGCGGCGAGCTCGCCGGGGGCGAGGCCGAAGCCCTGCTCGTCGTCGGCGTCAGGCTCGTCGGCGTCAGGCTCGTCGGTGTCGGGCTCGTCGGCGTCCGGTTCGCCGGCGGGCTCCTCCCCCGGCAGCTCGAGTCCCTCGAGGCCGGGCGGGAGCAGCTGGAGCACGGGGCGGAACCGCAGTTCGGCGGTCTGACCGACCAGCTCGAGCGCCTGGTCGCGGTCGGCGATGCCGGGCAGCTGGACCACGATGGCGTCGTCCTGGCGGGTGATCTCGGGCTCGGCCACGCCGATGCCGTCGACGCGCTGGCGGATGATCTCGATCGCCTGGGGGATGGCGCTCTCGTCGAACTCCCCGGTGGGCTCGAGCACGACCGACACGCCGCCCTGCAGGTCGAGTCCGAGCAGGGGCTCGTTCTCGGCGGCGAGGGTCCAGCCGAGGCCGCCGATGGCGAGCACGACGATGGAGACGAGTGAGGCGAGGCCGTTTCGGCGCATGGGGGGAGCTACTCGGGGTCTTCGGGGGTGGGGTCGGCCGGGACGACCGCGGGCTGGGGCCGGGCGATGGCCATGCGGGCCATGGTGATCTCGACGTCGGGAGCGATGCGGAGCCGGGCCTGCTCGTCATCGAGGGCGGTGACGGTGCCGAACAACCCCGACGTGGTCACCACGTCATCGCCCACCTGGAGCGAGGCGACGTAGGCCCGGTGCTCCTTCACCCGCCGCTGCTGGGGCAGGATCAAGACGGCGTACATCACGCCGAGGATCGCGATCGGGACGAGCAACTCCACCAGGTACCACCGGGGTCGGGGGACGGACCGGTCGATGCTAGTTGCGCGCTTCGGACTATTCGTAGACCTCGGCGACCTCGGCCCGCAGCGCGTCGAGGGTGCCGTCCAGCACCGCAGCCCGGGCTCGCCGGGTGAGGCGCAGCGTCCAGGCCAGGTTGTGCAGGGTCGTCAGCCGGGGGCCGGTGGGCTCGTGCACGTTGAAGAGATGGCGCAGGTAGGCACGCGAGTACCGCTGGCAGACCCGGCAGTCGCAGTCCGGATCGAGGGGCCCGGCATCGGTGGCGAACCGGTTGTTCTTCAGGTTCAGGCGGCCCTCGGAGGTGAGGAGCGTTCCGTGGCGTCCGAAGCGGGTCGGCAGGACGCAGTCGAAGAGGTCGACCCCGAGGGCGATGGACTCGACGATCCCGACCGGATCGCCGAGGCCCATGAGGTACCGGGGGGCGTCGGCGGGGAGCTCGGCGATGGCGGCCGCCAGGGCCGGGAGCATCTCGTCGCGTGACTCTCCCACCGACAACCCACCGATGGCGTAGCCGTCGAAGCCGATCGCCACCGTCCGCTGGGCGCTCTCGGTCCGCATCGCGGCGTCGACGCCGCCCTGCACGATGCCGAACTGGTTGCGAGCCGGGAGATCCCGCTCCAGGAAGGCCCGCCGGGCTCGCTCGGCCCAGTCCGCGGTCCGCTCCAGTGCCCCCCGGATGACCTCGGGGGGGCTGGGCAGCGGCGCGCACTCGTCCAGCACCATCTGGATGTCGGCTCCGAGGCGGATCTGGACGTCGACGGCGCCCTCCGGGGTGAGGCGGTACTCGTCGCCGTCATAGGTCGAGCGGAAGGTGACGCCGTCGTCGTCGACCTTCGGGGAGAGCGAGAAGACCTGGTAGCCGCCGCTGTCGGTGAGGACGTGGCCCTCCCAGTCGCTGAACCCGTGGATGCCACCGAGCTCCTCCACGACCTCGGGACCGGGGCGGAACAGCAGGTGGTAGGTGTTGCCGAGCACGATCTGGGCGCCGAGGGCCTCGAGGTCGGCGGTCTCCACGGCCCGGACGACGCCCCGGGTGCCGACCGGCATGAAGCACGGTGTGGTGACGGTGCCTCGGGCCGTGGTGATGGTGGTGGCCCGGGCGGCGCCGCCGCTGGCCTCGACCTCGACGGACAGGGTCATGGCGTCATCACCGGTGGGCCCACGCCCGCACCGTCCCGACCCAGGACCATGCAGTCGCCGAAGGAGAGGAACCGGTAGCCCTCGGCCAGCGCGGTGGCGTACAGGTCCCGCCAGTGCGGCCCGGCGAAGGTCTCGACCAGCACCAAGAGGCTGGAACGGGGCAGGTGGAAGTTGGTGAGGAGCACGTCGACGACGGCGAGGTCGCGGCCGGGGCGCAGGAACAGGTCGGTGCGCCCGGAGAGCCGGCCGGTGGCCGCGGCGCTCTCCAACGCTCGGACGGTGGTGGTGCCGATGGCGACGACGCGCCCGGCCCCCTGGCAGGCCGCCCACGTCGCCTCGGGGACCTCGTAGCGCTCGGTGTGCATCTCGTGGTCCTCGACGTGGTCGACGCTGATCGGGCGGAACGTGCCGAGCCCGACCCAGAGGTCGACGCCACGGAGCTCGGCGCCGCTCGCCCGGATGCGCTCGAGGACCCCGTCGGTGAGGTGCAGCCCGGCGGTGGGGGCGGCGACCGATCCGGGCTGGTCGGCATAGACGGTCTGGTAGCGGGCGGGATCACCCAGCGGCTCGGTGATGTACGGCGGGAGCGGCACCGACCCGTGGGCCTCCAGCGCAGCGGCGACGTCAGCGGTCACGAGCCGCACCACACGTCGGCCCTCATCGAGGATCTCACCCACCTCCACCTCGAGGTCCGGGTCCGACGGTTCGGTCGGGTGGAGGACGGTGCCCGGCGGGACCCGCCGCCCCGGCCGGACCAAGGCCTCCCACTGACCGTCGCCGACCGGCTCGAGGAGCAGGACCTCGACGGCGCCACCGGTCGCCTTGCGCAGG
>DATKDW010000009.1 GCA_035512495.1 Acidimicrobiales bacterium | reverse complement strand
CCGCGGTCAGCGGGGCCGGTAGATGTCGCTTCGGTGATCGATCGCGATGATCGTCACGACGTGCGAGCGATCGTCGATCTCGTAGATGACGCGGAAGTCGCCTCGTCGAGCGCTGTGCTTGCCTTCGAGGTCGAACCGGAGGGCTCGGCCGACACGTCGCGGGTTCTCCGCCAGACCGCCGTACGCGAACTCGACGCAGGCGGTGGCGATCTTCTCGGGCAGGCGATCGAGTGACCGGAGCGCGCTCGACGCCCACTCGACGTCGAAGGGCTCCGACGTCACTGCTTCGCGATGCGGGCCAGGGCCTGGTCTCGGGAGAGGCGTTCGGTCCGGCCGGCGGCGAGGTCGTCGCTGCCCGCGCTGATCGCGTCTCTCAGTGCCGGGTCGCTCAGGATCTCGAGCGTCTCCTCGAGCGACTCCAGATCGTCGACGTTGAGCATCACGGCGGCCGGTTGCCCGTGCTTCGTCACGACGACGCGTCCGTGCTCGCGCTCGAGCTTGTCGACCACCTCCGACAGGCGGTTCTTCACGTCCGCCAGGGAGAGGTGCTCGCTCGACGCCATGGCTAGAAGTATGGCTAGATCGCCCACGCAGGTCAACACCGCCCCAGAGCCCAGAGCCCAGCGCCTTGTAACGGCGTGGTTGATACAATGCGTGCATGGCAGCTGCATCGACCGCTCGAGTGTCGCATCGGGGCCAGACGAACCTGCCGGCCGAGCTCCGCCACCGGTGGGGCATCGTCGACGGCGGCGAGGTCGGCATCATCGATCTGGGCGACGCGGCCCTGATCGTGCCCGGCGGCGTGGACCGCGCCCGCGACGAGCTCCGGCGCGTGCTCCGAGACCGCTACGAGGCCGGCGTTGCCGGGATCGACGACCCCGACCTCGTCGATCAGTAGGTGGCTGACGAGCGTCCGGCGCTGCTCCTCGATGATCGACTGCTGATCGAGGAGCTGCTCGTGGGGCTCGACCGACCGGGCGAGCTCCACACGACGGCCTACTGGTACTACCGGGCGTGTCGAGCGGCGGTCGTCGGTGCTGGTGGTCAGCTCTCGGGTCCGTTCACGGACCTCGGCGACGCCCACCAGCGAGCGGCGATCAGCAGTCTGCTCGTCCTGCGGGACGACATCGGGTTGCCGGACCCTCGATCGACGGTCCCCCGCATGGCTGAGCTCGCCGAGCGGCACCCGCGGCTCAACCTCTTGAACCTCGAAGCGGCGGCATCGGCCCTGGTGCTGGGGGCCACCGTGCTCCTGTCGACGCAGGCGTCCGAGGGTGTCCTTCCCCGGGTGCTGGACGCCGAGCGCATCCCCTGGCAGACCGCCGAGCTCAGCTGAACCGAGCCCCCGGCGCCCGAATCAATCGGATCGGTGCAACGATCAGTTCGGAAACTCGTCGGGAGCTCGGGGGAGCTCGAGACGCAGGCCCTGCGATTCGGCGTAGCCCGAGTCGATGAACCCGTGGGCTGCTTCGACCTGTGCGTGGGCGCCGTCGTAGGAGCCCCAGTCGACCGCGGCCGTCCACCGTTGCGCGAACTCCATGATCGACAGGAGGCTCCGTGCAGCGCCGGTCCGGCCGTTGGACACCGCGGTGAGGCCGGCGAGGTAGTTGTTGCGGAACACGGTCGGGATGATGATGCGTGCCTGCCCGGCCCGGGACAGCTCAGCGTTGACGGTGAGGCGCGCGACCCGGCCGTTGCCGTCGTCGAAGGGATGGACCTCGGTGACCAGGACCATCATGGCGACAGCACGAACGAGCGGGTCCATCGCGGAGTTGAGGACCTCGAACCCCGTGCGCAACGTTCCGGCGACGAGCTCGGGATCGACGAACTGGTACCCGCCGGCGTCGTTGTACTTCTCCTTGAACAACCCGGGTCGCTTGTCCGGGCGGGCTGCCATGAGGGCGGCGTGGCGCTCACGGAGGATGTCGGCCAGATCGTCGCCGGCGCGCGGGACCCGTTCGCGGTCGCCCGGGTCGTTGGCGAGCCGGTACGTGGCGACCACGTCGTGCGCGTCGTCGGGGCGGTCGGCGGGCTCGTGGCCCTCGACAGCGATGCGGCGGGCTTCGTCGACGCCGAACTCGGTTCCTTCGATGAAGTTCGAGAAGTACGCCTCGTAGAACGGCAGCCACTTCCAGCGGGACGAGGTGTCTGCGGGGACGGGCGCCGGCGCGAGCGCTTCGAGCTCCGAGACGAGGTTGCGCAACATCTGTACCCGGTGCTCGTCGTAGGGCGCACCCGAGATCCGGGCACGGAGGCGCGGGGACCTCACGTCCCCGGTGAAGCTGCCGAGCACGGAGGCAAGACGAGACCGTGTGGCCTCCACCGAGCGGTGGTTGAACGACCCGGCGATCACATCCAGCTCGGCGAGCACCTCCAGGATGCGCCCGGCGCCGCCGCTGCGGGCGAACTCGTCGATGCGGTCCTCCGCGGCGGATGTCCCCGCCCGGAATCGGGGCGGCCGGCCGGCCACGTCAACGTTCTCGACGATCTGGCGGGCCAGACCGGACAGGTGCAGGCCGTGCGGCAGCGCCATGTCGCCAGGCAGGGGCGCAGGCCCAACGGTCGGGTGCACGGTGATGCCCGGTAGTCGCAGCGGGGCCGTGCGACCCGGTTCGGGGGCGGCGACGAACACGTCGCCGTCGACTGGTACCCCGCCGGCCAAGGCGGTCTTGCCGCACAGGACCGAGCCGGGCCAGTGGTGCGCGATGACGGCGTACAGGTGGTGGCGGGCGACATCTTCGGGCGGGAGGGTCGCGCCGAGGGCGTAGATGCCTGCGCTGAGGCGGATGGCCTGCCCCGAGCGGGCACGACGGCTGAGCGCGGAACGGTTCGCCGCGCTGACGAACTCGAGCGCTCCGTGAGGTGGGGGTGCGACAAGCATGAGGGAAACTGTGCCCGGACACCGCATCCCGGCAACAAGCGTCAGCCAAATACTATCGGTAGCGCAACATTTCGCAAGGAAACTCTCTCTCTCTTCGTCCGGAGAACCCCCCCTCAGCCCCCCAGGAGGCGGTCGAGGACCTGGTCGTTGCCTCGCTCCCGCACCCGCAGCGCCTCGCAGGCCTCGACCATGGCGGCGTCTTGGCCCAGGATCGAGCCCACCGCGGCGGCCAGGCCCTCGAGGGCTCGGGCGTCCCAGTCGAGGCCCACGGCGCCCTCGCCGAGGTCGGCGGCCAGGGCGGGGACCTTGGCGCTGTAGCCCACCAGCACCGACGGCCGGCCGGCGAGGGCGGCAGCGATCCCGGCGTGGTAGCGCATGGCGACCACCACCCGGGCGGTGGCGATCTCGTCGACCACGGTGGCCACGGTGGGGGTGGCGGTGGTGACGGGGGTGCGCATCCGGTCGGCCACCGCCCGGTGGACGGCGTCGTCGCGGTCGGCCTGGAGGGCCACCAGGTGCACGGCGAGGCCGGTTTGCTCAGCAGCTTCGTCGAGGCCGGTGGCCATGGCGTCGAGGAACCACGCCGGCGCCAACCCACCACCCGACCCACCACCACCCGACCCACCACCCGAGCCACCAGAGCGAAGCGCCACCGGCAGGCGGGACCGCGTCGCGGTCCAGGGGCGGAGGCACGCCACCAGGCGGTCCTGCACCTCGACGGCAGGTCGAGGCAGCGACAGCGCCAGGTCGGCGGCCACCAGCGGCCGGGGGAGGCCGAGCGAGGCGAGCAGGTCGGCCGAGGCGTCGTCGCGGCAGCTGACGGCCACGGCGGCGCCCATCGAGCGCCGCACCAGGGCCCGGCCGAGGCGGGTGACGAGGCCCCCGGCGCCGAGGCCCACCCCGGCCACCGGCGTGCGCCGGGCCCGGGCCAGCCAGGTGCGGCTCAGGTGGAGGGGGAGGTTGAAGGCGCTGGTCTGGTCCTGGAGCAGCCCGCCGCCGCCCAGGATCACGCCGGTGGCGGCGCCGGTGGCCCGGGCCAGGCCCCGCAGGTCCCACTGGCCCACAGCCGCGCCGCCGTGGGTGGCGACGGTGGCGGCGGGGTCGGTCGACACGGCGGTGACGGCCACCCCCCGGGCGGCCAGCTTGGCGGCCAGGGCGGCGTAGACCAGCTCGTCGCCCAGGTTGGTGGACCCCACCCACGCGGCGACCAGGGCGCTGGAGGCAGACTGGGGTGGCACGCGTGCATTGTCCCCCGCCAGGTGGGGTAGTGCGTGCCAGGGTGTGCCGCAGCCAGGCACCGCAGCCAGCCAGACTCATCGCCAGACCCATCACCAGAAAGGCCGGATCCTTGACTCCGACACCCAGGAAGCGAGGTGGATGCGTGCTCGCCGGGCTCTTCGCCGCGCTGCTCGCGCTCGGCCTCCTGCCCGCCACGGCGGGCGCCAGCCACGGCGCCGACCACAACGAGGCTCGCCTCATCGACCGTGCCTGCCCGCCGGGGTCCTCCGAGGGCGACGAGTTCGTCGACACCGCCGGCTCGACGTTCCGCGACGAGATCAACTGCGTGGCCTCCTACGGCATCGCCCAGGGTGGTCCCGGCAACCTGTCGGCGGAGTTCTACGGGCCGAGCCTGCGGGTGAGCCGGGGTCAGATGGCCTCGTTCATCATGCGCAAGCTCGACCTGGTGACCGGCTACGCGCGCCCCGCCACCGACGGCGACGCCTTCCCCGACATCGCCCAGGACACCCACCGCGCCAACATCAACGACGCCGCCGCCGAGGAGATCGCCCTGGGCTTCGCCGACGGCACCTTCCGCCCCGGCAACGACGTGACCCGCGGCGAGATGGCCTCGTTCATCGTCCGGGAGATGCAGACCGCCGGCGCCACCTTGCCCACCGAGCCGGCCGACGCCTTCCCCGACGCCGAGGGCTCGGCCCACCACCAGCCGATGAACATCCTCCACGAGCTGGGCATCTACGTGGGCCGCACCGACGGCAGCTCTGGCTTCGCCGAGCCCATCATCCGTGAGCAGATGGCCGCCCTCCTGGCCCGCAACCTCGCCTTCCTGGTGGAAGAGGGCCTGGTGGCGCCGATCGTGCGCTCGGGCATCACCCTCGACGCCACCACCGTCGAGGCCGCCAACCCCTTCAGCGGTGTGGTCCACGGCGTGGAGATCGCGTCGCTCGGGGTCGCGGGCGACTGCGTCGAGGACAACGCCGCCGTGGCCTTCAACGCCGACGGCGGGTTCACCCTCACCGCCCTCGCCGCCGCCCCCGTGGGCGAGTGCACCCTCACCTTCACGGTGACCTTCACCGACGACACCACCGAGACCCACGTGCGCACGATCGAGGTCACCGAGACCCGGCCCACCTTCGTGTCGGGCTCGGTCGGCTCCGGCAGCCTGGTGATCACGGTGGTCTACGACGAGCCCATCAGCTGCGCCACGGTCGACGACAACGGGTCCAACTACCAGGTGGTCATCACCGACGCCGAGGGGGTGACCACCGAGCGGACCCCGATCGGCGCCTCGTGCGCCAACTTCGGCGGGTCCGACACCGAGGTCGACATCCTCCTCGGCGGCAACCCCTTCACCTCCGGCGACACCGTGACGGTCACCGCCGTTGAGGGCGGCGACGGCAACACCGTGGTCGACCTGGCCGGCAACGCCCAGCTGGTGGGCGACAGCATCGAGATCTCGCTGTTGGCCAGCGCCGGTGAGCCCACCTTCGCCGGTGGCTCGGCCGCCGTGGGCGAGAACGTGGTGACGGTGATCTACGACCAGCCCATCGACTGCGCCACCGTCGACGCCAACGCCTCCAACTACCAGGTGACCACCACCGAGGCCGCCGGCGAGCGGGCCACCGTCTCAGCGGCCTGCGTGGCCCCGACCGACGGCGTCGACGACGAGGTCGCCATCACCGTCGGCGGCGACCCCTTCGTGGTCGACGAGACCCTGACGGTCACCGCCGTGGTGGGCGGTGACGGCGATACCGTGGCCAACCCCGACGCCGACACCCAGCCTGCAGACGACAGCATCGAGATCGTTGTCGCCTAGGTTCGGCAGCAAGTTGTGAACCGCCGCGCCCCGCAGTACGAGGTAAGCAGACGCTCCTCGGACGGGGACACGTCGAGGGGGCCGACAGGTCGCTGCTAGCCGTGGTCAGGGCACTCGTCGTCCAAGTCGTACCAGCGCTGGCACCGTGAGGTTCCGTTGGCGGTGATGTCATGCGCGGCGATGTCCACATCTCCTGGGAGCGCGGCCCGGTCATGGTGTGCCAGCGGGCGGTCAGCGAGGCTTCGAGCTGCGGGCCGTACGGGCCGGGCCTGCCTGCGCGGGACTGCCCGGATGTTGGAGCAGCTGGACCTTGGTGTTGTCGTCGAAGGTCAAGTCGACCGCCAGCGGGTTCTTCTTCGCCACGCGGGCGGCCACGACGGTCTTGCCGACGACGTCGCCAAGCGCGAACTCGAGTGAGGGGGTGCGGAGCGCGTCGAGGCGAGCGAGCGCGTAGCGCAGCTGTGTGCGGGCCGCCTCGCTGACCGACGAGACGCGGCCGGCGTAGCTGAGACGGTCGATGGTGCAGCGGTAGTTCAAGTCAACGACGGATGCGGGCACGATGTCGATGTCGTCCCGGGTGAGGGACGGCACCGGCAGGTAGCCGACCATCTTCCCGGCGATCAACTGGTCCTGGGTGACCTGCCTGCCGGCGATGTGCACCTCGTCGGCGCGGACGAGTGGGCTCACCTGGAGGAAGCGGTCGAGTGTGTCGTCGTCCTCGACGCCGGCGACGACCTCGTCGTCGATGGTCACGCCGCTGCGTTCGAGCTGACTGAGGCGGGTGTTGAACTCCTTGTCGAGCCCGCAGTCGTGCGTCGTCACCATCACCAGCGACCAGCCGCCGTCGACGACGACGCCGGGCAGCGACTCACGGGGCACGGCCAGGACGGCACGCTCCTCGTCGAGGCGCTCCCACTGGTTCTGGCTGTGGTTGCCGACGGCGATGCGCACGATCGGGGAGAGGAGGATGTCGCCCTGCTGCAACGGCAGCTTGTCACCGGCGACGTAGAAGTCCGAGGCGTCGAGCGCCATCAGCGGTTGAGCGTCGGCACGCCCCGGCGGCGGCGCCGTCCGCTCACCTCGGCGATGACGTCACCGGCGCGGTCCGGGTCGGCGACGTCAAGCGACGCGTCGCGGCGAACGGCGCGGCGGGGTGCCGGCGCGATGAGGCCCTGTGAGAACGCCATCAGCGCGCCGGCGTAGACGGGCTCGTCGAAGGTGGCCCCAGCCGGCTCGACCTCGAGGAGGTCAGCGACGGTGCAGTGGTACGCCTCGCACAGCTTCACGAGCGTGTCGAAGCGGATCTGGCCGGTCTCACCCTTCTCGATGCGCCGCAGCTCGTTGCGGTCGATGCCCACGGCGCGGGCCGCTGCCGCCAGCGGCAGGTCGCCACGCAACACCCGGATGTTCGACCGGATGCGAAGCGAAGCGCCTTCGGCGACGGTCGGGGCGGTCTCCAGCTCAGCGGTCACGGTGGTGAGCATACCCTGCACTGTGCGCGGGCGATACCCCGCAGCAAGGATCTGGCCCGAGCAGGTTCTGTTCGACTTGTTCGTCGGTGCTCCACGGGTGGTCGCGCCGCCAGCGCGTGATGACCGGCTGAGGGATCATGCGTCTGGCTCCACGGTGGTGTTGACCTGCACCTGCCACCGGCGGTTGATCTCGCCGTGTGCGGAGGCCACCGGATCAAGCGGTGTCGGTCGCTGGCGGGCCGTCGTTGTGGCGTGGAACTGGTCTGTGGACCAGATCGTCGCCCAGGTTGGTGGACCCCACCCACGCGGCGACCAGAGCGCTGGGGGCAGACTGGGGTGGCACGCGTGCATTGTCCCCCGCCGATCGGGGTAGTGCGTGCCGGGGCGACACCGTGGCCAACCCCGACGCCGACACCCAGCCCGCAGGCGACGACATCGACATCGTCGTCGCCTGACCCTCGCCGCTCCACACCCCCCCGGAGCGGTAGCCAGGAGCCCCGGTCCCAGCGGGCCGGGGCTCCGGCGCGCGCGGGCACAGGAGGAAAAGGACGAAAGGGAATGGTGCCCCTGGGGGTGGGTAGGGGGGCGCACCAGGCGGCGGTTGTAACGAAACCGGTCAGCCGGTGGTTGTACCCATGAGCACGATCAGAGCGATTGCGACGCGAGATCCTTGTTGCCTTGCCACTTTTGGCCTAGGTTGCCGGATCGAGCGTCACATGTAGCTTGTGTGACGCTCGAACGGAAGGGTGCGGCAGCCGGCAATCCGGTGATGCAGTCCGCCACCCCGGACCCAACACCACCAAGAAAGGGATCGGATTGTCTCCGACATCCAGCACCATGAAGAGAGGTGGACGCGTTCTCGCCGGCTTTGCCGCCGCGCTGCTCGCCGTCACCCTCATGCCCGCCATCGCGAGCGCTACGCACGGGGTGCACAACGCCCCTCGTGACATCGAGAACGCGTGTCCGCCTGGTAGCACCACCGACCACTTCGATGACGACACCGGCTCGACGTTCCACGACGAGATCAACTGCGTCGCCGAGTACCGCATCGCCGTCGGTGGCGCCGGCGGCCGTCCGTCCAACGAGTACAGCCCCGGCCTCCCCGTGAGCCGCGCCCAGATGGCTTCGTTCGTCATGCGCAAGCTCGACCTGGTCACCGGCTACACACGTCCGGCCAACAGCCCCGACGCCTTCGCCGATGACGACGGCAACACCCACGAGGGGAACATCAACGACGCTGCCGAGGAGGGCATCGCCCTGGGCTTCCAGGACGGCACCTTCCGCCCCGACAGCGACGTGACCCGCGGTCAGATGGCTTCGTTCATCGTCCGCGAGATGACCACCGCCGGTGCGGCGATCCCCACGAACCCGGAGAACGCGTTCCCGGACGCCGAGGGCTCTGCTCACCACGAGGACCTCAACATCCTCCACGAGCTCGGCATCTACGTCGGCCGCACGGACGGGACCTCCGGCTTCGCCGAGCCCATCAACCGTGAGCAGATGGCTGCCCTTCTCGCCCGCAACCTGTCCTACCTGGTCGAGCAGGGTCTGATGCCGCCGGTCGACCAGCTCGACCCGCCGACTACGAACCAGTCGTTCGCAGTGGCTCCGGCTGAGGCAGCGACCAACGAGGTCTCCGATGGCACGACGACCGGTGCGAACCGTGGTCTGCGTCAGTACTCGGTTTCCGGGCTGGACAACGCCACCACGTACAACATCGCCCTGTTCCCGCCGGCCAACATCTCGGTCGACGCGAACGGTGTGGTCACCTTCGTCGACACCGACAGCAACAACCTTGCTGACGGCATCGGTACCACCCAGACCAACAATGCGGTGATCGAGGTTGTCAAT
>DATKDW010000008.1 GCA_035512495.1 Acidimicrobiales bacterium | reverse complement strand
CCGACCTCGCCGGCTTCGTCGCCCAGCTCAGCCCCTACGACGACGTCACCGGCACCTACTCGAGCGGCGGCGCCAGCACCTTCTCGCTGCGCAACGAGGCACCCCTGGCCCCCGCCGCGGTGACGCTCGCGGCCACCAGCGGCTCCAGCGTCAACGTGACGATCCAGGCCTCGGCGACGCCGAGCGTCGACCAGTACCAGATCCGCCGCGGGCCCCCGGCCACCCTCACGGGCTGCGGCGGCGCCACCTACACCATCATCGACACCGTCAAGGCCGCGCCGACGGGCGACACCACCTATGTGGACGGCAACGTGCAGCCCGACAGCGACTACTGCTACCGGGTCTTCTCCGTCGACGACGGCGACGTCTCCAGCGCCTCGGTCACCGCCGGCCCGGTGACGACGCCCCTCCAGTCCGCGGACGGCGCCCCGGTCTCCCTGGGGGTCGAGCTGCGCCACGACGACGACACCAAGACCGACAAGATCTACAACGGTGACGAGATCCTCATCGCCTTCAACGAGGCCATGGCGGCGCCTGACGACGGTGATGCCATCCGGATCAGCGACGCCAACAGCGCCTACCAGATCCTGTGCGACACGCCGAACGAACTGAGCTCGAGCAACTGCACCCGCAACTCTTCGGCCGAGACTGTCCGGGGCGTCTCGTACGGTGTGAACCAGGTGATCACCGTCGTCTCCGCCAACCGGACGCTCTTGTCCGGCACCGACGACGGGCTCCTGGCCGACGGCACGTCCAAGATCTACGAGCACCGGGGCTTCACCGACGTGGAGGGCATCGCGTGGAGCATCCCAGCCGGGGGGCTCACGGTCGCGACCTACAGCCCCGATGGCCCCATCAGCACCGAGGCGACCATCACCAACGGTGGCTTCGCCGGTGAGATCGACCAAGGCGACGTGATCACGCTCACCTTCGACCAGGACATGCGGGCGCCCGACCCGGGCGACTTCTTCAAGGTCCAGGGCGCGTCCGGTCCGCTGACCACCATCACGTGCGGCAGCAGCGGGACAACGTGCGCTCGCAGCACGAGCGATCCCAAGGTGATCACCGTGACCATCACGGATGCTGGGTTCTCGGTGGAGCTCCCGGCCACGATCACCAACCAGGGTGGTGCGACCCCCACGATCGGTACTCCCGACAAGGGGTTCGAGAACCTCGACCGCATCGCTTGGGACCTCGTGAACAGCCCGGCGGCAGGCAAGCGCATCGCGGAGTAGACCTCCCCACCAACCCTGACGGCGCCCCGGTCCGCATGGGCCGGGGCGTCGCCGCGCCTACGACGTGGCGCGGACCGTGAAGGGGAGGTTGCGCTCGGACTCGCCGTCGATGGAGAGCACGAAGCGGTAGCGGCCGGCCTGGGTGAAGGTGAGGCCGTCGAAGTTGAGGGCCAGGGCAACCAGCTCCTCGTCGCCGTCGGCCAGGTGGGGTGAGCGCCCGACCCGGAACGTGCCGTTGGCGCGGCCCTGGTGGCCGTCGCTGCCGGCCTTGCCCACGGGCTGGCCGTCGGCGTCCTCGAGGCGCACGGCGAAGGCGTGGTCGCGGTCGGTCTCGGTGAACGGCACCGAGATCACCAGCCCCAGGCCGATGCGGGGGTGGCGGGTCGGCAGGCGGGGCGTGTTGAGCACGTTCCAGCCCCCGCCCTGGACGAAGAGCTTGCCGTCGGCCACCACCACCGAGTCGGACAGGATCGCGTTGACTTCCATGCCCGAGACCCTACGGCCGCCGGCGCTCGCGACAGCGCGCCGGCTCGCCCCGGCCCTGGCCAGGTGGGGGTGATGTTGTCTACTGTTGCCAGTGGGGATTTGAGTTCTTCCCCAAAGGTGCCGATGAGGGACAATGTCGCCCTCGGCGGCGATCGACCGACCGACCGGATCGGATCTGACGACAAGGGAAGTCCCGCGTGCGGTTCCGCACACCCATCACCACCCTGGCGACGCTGCTGGCCATCGGCATGCTGCCCGTGATCGGTGGGGCGGCGACGAACCTGGGCGGGTCCGCGTCGGAGCCGATCCCCACCACGGTCTCCGAGCGCGTCGACGGCCTCCCCGCCGCCTACGGGGCAGCGGCCACGGGTGGCACCAGCGACGGAACCCAGCGCTCGGCCCCCTTCGAGGCCCCGCTGGCGTTCTCGATGGTCGCCCTCGAGCTGCCCGCCACCGCCACCGCCAACCTGCGCACCTCGCTCGACGGGTCGACATGGTCGACGTGGGAGGAGGTCGAGGCCATGGGGGCCGACGACCTCCCCGACCCGGGCTCCGCCGAGGCGGCCGCCTCGGTCGACCCCGAGCTCCACAGCGAGCCCGTCTGGGTCGGCGAGGCCCGCTGGCTCCAGGTCGCGGTCGCCGGCGCTGCCCTCGCCGACGTGGCCGCCACCTTCATCGACTCCAACGGCCTCACCACCGGCACCTACCGGACCTCGTCCGCGACGCCCACCGACGACGAGTACCAGGCCGCAGCCACCGACGACACGACGACCACCTCCTCGACCACGACCTCGACCACCACCACGACCGCGCAGCCGCTGCCGTCGTACTCGTACCCCGCCGACCCCTCCACCGGCCGGCCGGAGATCACCAGCCGGTCCGAGTGGGGCGCCGACGAGTCGCTGCGCAAGGGCAGCCCGTCGTACGCCTCGTCGGCCCGCTACGCGGTGGTCCACCACACCGCCGGAGGCAACAGCTACTCGGCCTCGGATGCCCCTGCCGTGGTCCGCGGGATCTACCACTACCACACGCAGTCCCTGGGCTGGAACGACATCGGCTACAACCTCCTGGTCGACCGCTTCGGGCGCATCTACGAGGGGCGCGCCGGCGGCCTCGACTACGCCGTGATCGGCGCACACGCCCAGGGCTTCAACACCGGCTCCATCGGCATCGCCGTCATGGGCGAGTTCGACACCACCGCCCCGTCCGAGGCCGCCCTCGACGCCGTGGCCGACACCCTGGCCTGGAAGTTCCGCCACCACTCGATCGACCCCCGCAAGACGGTCATGGTCGTCTCCGGTGGCTCCAACAAGTACGACAAGGGCGAGGAGGTCGAGCTGCACACCATCACCTCCCACCGCAACGTGGGCCACACCGAGTGCCCGGGCGACGCCTACTACGCCGAGCTCCCCACGCTGCGCGCCGCCGTGGTCGAGCGCTGGGAGGCGCTCCCCGAGCAGCCGCCGGCGGACTCCGAGCCCCCGCCCGACGACAGCGGTACCAGCGCCTCGACCCCCTCGTCGTTCACCGACATCGAGGGCAACGTCCACGCCGAGTCCATCGACCGCATCGCCGCCGCCGGCGTCACCAGCGGCTGCACCATCGACCGCTACTGCCCCGACGCCCCCGTCACCCGGGGCCAGACCGTCACCTTCCTCGGGCGGGCACTCGGCCTCGAGGAGGGCACCGGCCAGCGCTTCAGTGACGTGCCCACCGGCAACATCCACGCCGGCTACATCGCCGCGGCCGTCGACGCCAAGATCATCTACGGCTACCCCGACGGCACCTTCCGCCCCGACGACCCGCTCAGCCGGGAGCAGATGGCCTCCGTGCTGCGCCGGGCCATGGGCCTCGACCACGTGTGGGGCTCCATGTTCAGCGACGTGGCCTTCGAGAGCCCCCACCGATCGTCGATCAACGCCATCGCCACCGCCGGGGTCACCAGCGGCTGCGCCCCCGACCTCTACTGCCCGGCCGACATCGTCTCCCGCGCCCAGATGGCCACCTTCCTCACCCGCGCCATCCTCGACCGCTAACTCTCTCACCGCCGCCCCGCTGCGCTTCTCGTGGCGGTTCCTCTCGGTTGCGGGGGTCGGCGGGCCTAAAAGCGGCAGGAAGCGCCACGAGAAGGCGTCTCGACTCAGGCGTCCTCGTCGCCGGAGCCTGCGGAGGGGGTGGGAAGGCTCCGCTCGGTGACAGGACCCGTGAGTCCGCGGTAGGCGTCGAGGAGGCGGAGGGCGGCGGTGGTGGGCGAGACCGTGCCGTCGCCGACGGCCGCCTCGAGCTCGGGCAGCAGGCGGCCCACCTCGGGGTCGCGGCGGAACGACGTGGTGAGGCGGTCGGTGACCTCGCTCCACAGCCACGCCGTGGCCTGGCCGGCGCGGCGGCGCTCGAGGTCGCCCACCTCGGCCAGGGCCGCCCGCTGGCGCCCCACCGCTTGCCACACCTCGGCGATGCCCCGACCCTCGATGGCCGACGCCTGGAGCACCTCGGGGGCCCAGGCGGCGCTCTTGCGGCGCAGCAGGTGGACGGCGGCGGCGTGGTCGGAGGCGGCGTGGTTGGCGGCGGCGGCCAGGTCGCCGTCGGCCTTGTTGACCACCACAAGGTCGGCCAGCTCCATGATCCCCCGCTTGATGCCCTGGAGCTGGTCGCCGCCGCCGGGGGAGACGAGCAGGCAGAACGTGTCGACCATGTCGTCGACGGCGGTCTCGGACTGGCCTACGCCGACGGTCTCGACGATCACCACGTCGAAGCCGGCCGCCTCGCACAGGAGCATGGCCTCCCGCGTGCGGCGAGCCACCCCGCCGAGGGTGCCGCTCGACGGTGAGGGGCGGATGAAGGCGCCCTCGGAGCGCACCAGCTCCTCCATGCGGGTCTTGTCGCCGAGGATGGACCCGCCCGACCGGGCCGACGACGGGTCGACGGCCAGCACCGCCACCCGGTGGCCCTCGCCGATCAGGTGGAGGCCGAGGGCCTCGATGAAGGTCGACTTGCCGACGCCGGGGGCGCCGGAGATGCCGAGGCGGGCGGCGCCACCGGTGCGGTCGAGCAGGCGGTCGAGGACCGTCGCCCCGGTGGCGGCCCGGTCGGCCCGGGTCGACTCGACCAGGGTGATGGCCCTCGCCAGGGCGCGCCGATCGCCCTCGACGATGCCCCTGACCAGGGCATCGACGTCGGTCACGCTGCCGAGGGACGGGTGCCGAGGAGCTCGAGGATGCGGGCGGCGGCCTCGGGGATGTTGGTGCCGGGCCCGAACACCGCGGCCACGCCCGCGTCTCGCAAGAAGTCGTAGTCCTGCGGTGGGATCACCCCGCCGCACACCACCAGGATCTCGCCGGCGTCGGCCGCCTTCAGCTCGGCGATCAGGTCGGGCACCAGCGTCTTGTGGCCGGCGGCCTGGCTGGAGACGCCCACCACGTGCACGTCGTTCTCGACGGCGTCGCGGGCGGCCTCGGCCGGGGTCTGGAACAGCGGGCCCACGTCGACGTCGAAGCCGATGTCGGCGAAGGCGGTGGCGATCACCTTGGCGCCCCGGTCGTGGCCGTCCTGGCCCAGCTTGACCACCAGCATGCGGGGACGGCGGCCCTCGGCCTCGGCGAAGGCGTCGACGTCGGCCTGGATCCGCTCGTAGCCCTCGTCGCCCTCGTACGCCGAGCCGTACACGCCCGAGATGCTACGGACCGTGGCCCGGTGGCGGGAGAACACCGCCTCCATGGCGTCGGAGATCTCGCCGACGGTGGCCCGGGCCCGGGCGGCCTCGACGCAGCGCTCCAGGAGGTTGGCGTCGCCGGCGGCGCCCTCGGTGATGGCGGCCAGGGCGTCCTGGCAGCGCTGCTCGTCGCGCTCGGCCCGCACCCGCTTCAGCTTGGCCACCTGCTGGCGCAGCACGTCGGTGTTGTCGATGTCGAGGATGTCGACCATCTCGGGCTCGGCCACCCGGTACTTGTTGACCCCGACGATGGTCTCCTCGCCGCGGTCGACCCGGGCCTGGCGCCGCGCCGAGCTCTCCTCGATCCGCAGCTTGGGCATGCCCGACTCGACCGCCTTGGTCATGCCGCCGAGCCCCTCGACCTCCTCGATGAGGGCCCAGGCCTTGTCGGCCAGCGCCTGGGTGAGGGCCTCGACGTAGTAGCTGCCCCCGAGGGGGTCGACCACGTTGGGCACGCCCGTCTCCTCGGCGAGGATCAGCTGGGTGTTGCGGGCGATGCGCGCCGAGACGTCGGTGGGCAGGCCGAGGGCCTCGTCGAAGGCGTTGGTGTGGAGGCTCTGGGTGCCGCCGAGCACCGCCGCCATGGCCTCGAAGGCGGTGCGGATCACGTTGTTGTACGGGTCCTGCTCGGTGAGCGACACGCCGCTGGTCTGGCAGTGGGTGCGCAGCATCGAGGAGGTGGGGTTCTTCGGCTCGAAGGGCGCGATGACCCGCGACCACAGCAGGCGCGCGGCGCGCAGCTTGGCCACCTCCATGAAGAAGTTCATGCCGATGGCGAAGAAGAAGCTGAGCCGGGGGGCGAAGGCGTCGATGTCGAGGCCCCGCGACCGGGCAGCCCGCACGTACTCGAGGCCGTCGGCGATGGTGAACGCCAGCTCCTGGTCGGCAGTGGCCCCGGCCTCTTGCATGTGGTAGCCGGAGATCGAGATCGAGTTGAACCGGGGCATGTGCTCGGCGGTGTAGGCGATGATGTCGGCCACGATCCGCATGCTCGGCTCGGGCGGGTAGATGTAGGTGTTGCGGACCATGAACTCCTTGAGGATGTCGTTCTGGATGGTCCCGGCCAGCTGCGCCGGCGCCACCCCCTGCTCCTCACCCGCCACGATGTAGGCGGCCAGCACCGGGAGCACGGCGCCGTTCATGGTCATCGACACCGACATCTGGTCGAGCGGGATCCCGTCGAAGAGGATCTTCATGTCCTCGACCGAGTCGATGGCCACCCCCGCCTTGCCCACGTCGCCCACCACGCGGGGGTGGTCGGAGTCGTAGCCGCGGTGGGTGGCGAGGTCGAAGGCGACCGACAGGCCCTTCTGGCCGGCGGCCAGGTTGCGCTTGTAGAAGGCGTTGGACTCCTCGGCGGTGGAGAACCCGGCGTACTGGCGGATCGTCCACGGGCGCCCGGTGTACATCGTGGCCCGCACCCCTCGGAGGAACGGCGGGAAGCCGGGCAGGGTGCCCGCCGCCTCGAGGCCGTCGAGGTCGTCGGGGGTGTAGATCGCCTTGACGGCTATGCCCTCGGGCGTGTGCCAGGTGAGCGCGTCGTCCGGGTCGGCCCCCTTGAGGTCCTTGGCAGCGAGCGCGCGCCAGTCGTCGAGGGTGGGCTCGTCGCCGGGGGAGGGGTGGTCGCTCATCGCCTGCTCACCTTCCAGGGGTTCCGTCGACTTGAGGTTAGGCGGCCGGTGCCGGTGGTCACCCACGGTGGGGACATCCGCCCCGTGCCTCGCGTCACAGGGGTATGCTCACGGGGTCCGTCGGCGGCGGCGACGACGGTCATGGAGGCGAGCTGAGCGAATGGCGATCACTGATCTCGACCCTCGCTTCCTGGTGGAGTCATGCAAGCGCGGCGACGACGATGCCTTCGCCGAGATCGTCCGGCGCCACCACGACTCCCTCTTCGGCCACGCCGTCCGCCGCCTCGGCGAGGTCCACGCCGCCGAGGATGCCGTCCAGGAGACCTTCGTGCGGGCCTACCGGGCCATGCCCACCTTCGAGGGCGACTTCCGCCTCCAGGCCTGGCTCCATCGCATCCTCACCAACGTCTGCTACGACGAGGGCCGCCGCCGCCAGCGCGAGGCCGACCTCGTCGAGCGGGTGGCCGGCGACCCGGTCGACCTGACCGACGGCCCGCCCGCCGACGAGGGCGTCGACCGCCTCTCCGACACCCCCCGCCAGGTCATCGACGCCCTGGCCACCCTCCCCGCGTCCTACCGCCAGGCGCTCACCCTCCGCTACGTCGACGAGCTGTCGTTCTCGCAGGTGGCGATCGTCACCGGCACCAGCGAGGGCAACGCCCGGGTCCGCGTCCACCGGGGCCGAGCCGCGCTGCGCAAGGCCATGGGCGCTGCGCTCGGCGCGCTGGCGCTGCTCTTCCCCATCCTGCGTCGTAGCGAGAAGGTCGCCCTCGCCGAGCCGTCCAACCGGGTGGCCGAGGTCACCGTGGCCGCCACCCAGGCGGCGCCCGCCATCAGCCGGGTGGCCGAGACGAGCTCGATCTTCGCCGACAAGGGCCACTCCATCGCCGCCATCGTCGCCGTCACCGCCGGCCTCATCGTCCCCGCCGCCGCCCCCACAGCCGTCCAGCGCTTCAACGACTACCGCGAGGGTCCCACCAGCGACCAGGTCACGTCCGACGCCACCGGCGATGGTGCGGTCCCTGCCGCAGGCGCCAAGAGCAACGTCGGAGCCAAGACTGCGGCCGTCGGTGCCTTCACCGTCGAGGAGGTCGTTGCCGACGGCGCCGAGGACGAGGTGGTGGTGTCCGGGTCGAGCGCGGAGCCGTCGGCCGAGGAGTCGCCGCCTCCCACCGAGTCGCCGGTCGTCGCGCCCGCGCCCCGCCTCGGCGCCGCCCTCGAGGCCACCGACCTCAGCGCCGTCGGCGACGAGACCATGCACCTCTCCGGTGGCATGCGCATGTCGGTGGGCGACGACGAGGCCGTCGGGAGCCTGTGGGGGAGCCTGACCTTCAGCGACGGCGGAGCCAACGACGAGGGGTCCGCCACCACCGCCGGCGAGACCAGCGGGACCAGCGAGACTGGCGAGACCGGCGAGACCGGCGAGACCGGCGACGGGACGGAGAGCGACACGTCGTCGAGCGCGTCCACCACCACCACCACCACCACCACGCCCGAGGGCGACGAGAGCACCTCGGCGAGCACCGACGACGAGGCGGCTGCCGATCCCGGCACCACGTCGCCCACGATCGTGGTCGGCGAGCTGTTCCTGAGCATCGAGGGCGCCCAGACCTTCCGGGTCGTGATCGACGGCACGCTCGAGCGCCTCGACGACGGCACCTCGGCGACCGCCGGCACCTACACCGTCTACGACGAGTGCGGCGTCGAGCTCGTCAGCCACGACTTCTCGGGTTCCATGCGCATCGAGGCCGCCCCGGTGGCGTCCTCCCTGCACCTCGACTTCACCGAGTTCGCCGCTGACGACACCACCCTCCGCGCCCCCGCCTCCTGTTGAAGGACGCCTCGGCCGTAGGCCGAGTCCGCTGAACGGCCGACAGCGGGTGGCACCGAGGGGAGGGGCCCGCCCGGAGCTTGCGGAGGGTGGGAGGGGACCGCTCGGTGACGGGCCCCGCTTACTCTTGAGGGCATGGCGATGCACTTCGTGATCATCGGTGGAGGGCCGGCCGGCCACATGGCCGCCACCCACGCCGCCCGGCTCGGCGCCCAGGTGACGCTGGTCGAGCGCGACATCGTCGGCGGTGCCGCCCACCTCTGGGACTGCATCCCGTCCAAGGCCATGATCGCCACCGGGGGCGCCATGTCGCTGACCCGTCGGGCCCGGGGGATGGGCCTCGAGGCCATGGACGCCAGCCTCGACTTCGAGGCCCTGCGCACCCGCAACGCCGAGATCGAGGACCGCCTCAACCGCTCGGTCTGCACGCTCCTCGCCAGCCAGGGGGTGGAGATCCTGCGGGGCACCGGCCGCCTCAAGGGGCCTCACGAGGTGGTGGTGGAGACCGCCGACGGCATCGCTGAGCTCACCGCCGACGCCGTGCTGCTCTGCACCGGCAGCCGCCCTCGGATCCCCGACTGGGCGGCCGTCGACGGCGAGCGCATCCTCATCACCCGCGACGCCTACCCGCCGCCCGAGCTGCCCGAGCACCTCGTCGTCGTCGGCTCCGGCGTCACCGGCGTGGAGTTCGTGCACATGTTCTCGTCGTTCGGGTGCAAGGTCACCCTGATCGTCAGCCGCCACCACGTGCTGCCGGCGAAGGACCCCGAGGTGGCGGCGGCGCTGGAGGAAGACTTCCTCGGACGCGGCGTGGTGCTGCTCAAGGGGGCGCGCGCCGAGGGCATCGACCGCGACGGCGACACCGTCACCGTGCGCTGCGACGACGGCCGCCGGGCGGTGGGCTCCCACGCCCTCATCGCCATCGGATCGATCCCCAACTCCGAGGGCCTCGGCCTCGAGGACGCCGGGGTGGAGACCGAGTGGGGCTACGTCCCGATCAACCACCACGGCCAGTCCAACGTCCCGCACATCTACGCCGCCGGCGACCTCTCCGGGAAGCTGCCGCTGTCGTCGGTGGCCTCCATGCAGGGCCGCAAGGTGGCCGAGCACGTCATGGGCCTCCACACCCGCGAGCACCGCCACCTCGACTACGACAAGGCGGCCTCGGCCATCTTCACCGAGCCCGAGATCGCCGACGTCGGCCTCGCCGAGGCCGACGCCTTCGCCGAGGGCCGCAAGATCCGGGTCACCAAGGTGCCGTTCTCGGCCTCGGCCAAGGCGCTCATCGAGGGCGACGCCCGGGGTTTCGTGAAGATCCTCTCCGACCCCGCCACCGGGGTGGTCCTCGGGGGCTCGATCGTCGGCCGCAACGCCGCCGAGCTGATCTCGGTGCTGGCCCTGGCGGTCACCGCCGGCCTGCGGGTCAGCGACATCGCCGAGAGCCTCCTCGTGCACCCCGCCCTCGCCGAGGCCCTCTCCGAGGCGGCCGACTGAGCGAGGCCTCGGGCGGTCAGGGAGGGGGGCGCTCGGCCTCCGGCACGCTCGACTCCTCCGGCTCGGCGGGTGCCGGGAGCTTGGCGGCGCCGAGGAAGGGGCGCTCGACCCAGAGGTAGGTCGCGCTCGAGACCAGGACGGAGGCGACCGCCGCGGCGGTGATGCGATCCCACCCCTTGCCCGGGACCCAGAGGGCCACCGCGGCGAGCATCGGCAGGTGCCACAGGTACAGCGAGTACGAGATGCGGCCCAGGAGGCGCAGCGGCTGGGTCTCCACCACGATCCGCAGCGGTCCGAGGGCACCGGCGACGCCGGCGGCGACGAGCACGGCGGCGGCGACGGTGGCGAGGAGGAGCCCGCCCCGGTACGCGAGGTCGGCGGTGACGTCGCCCACCGTCGCGAACCAGGCGATGGCGGCCACCGCCAGCGGCGACAGCAGCCGCAGCGCCTGTGCCATCGACGCCGAGGTCCGCAGGGTGCCGTGGGTGGCGAGCACCCCCACGGCGCCGCCGAGGAAGAACCCGTCGAAGCGGGTGGCGGGGGAGAAGTACAGGCTGAACCAGGTGGCCCCCTGGAGCGAGAGGCCCAGGCGGAGCCCGGCGCCCGCCACCGCCACCATGACCAGCCCCAAGAAGAGGCCCGCCGAGGTGACCCGCAGGCGGAGCAGGCCGAGCAGCACGAGCGGCCACACGAGGTAGAACTGGACCTCGGCGGCGATGGTCCAGAGGTGGCCCATCTGGGGGTTGACGGGGCCGTCGATCGCGCTGCGGACGTTCTCGTAGGGGATCGCCAGGATCTGATCGAGCGGGAACGCCGCGCCGATCCCCAGCCGGTCGTATACCACCCCCACGTAGGCGACGACCACCACCAGCATCATGGGCAGGATCCGCCGGGCGCGGGCGGCGTAGAACCGCCCCAGGCGCGGCGGGCGGCCCGCCGACCAGCGGCCGAGCAGGCCCGTGGTGATCAGGAACCCGCTCAGCACGAAGAAGACGTCGACCCCGACCCACAGCCCCCGATGACCGACCAGGTAGTGGTGGGCCATGACGAGGACCACCGCCAGGCCGCGGATCCCCTCGAGGGCGGGGACGTGGCCGAAGGCGTCGACCCTTCGGCCGTCGGCCACGGCGCTGGCCGTCACGTCGGGTTCCCTGCCATCGGACAGCGATGGTAGGAGGGCCTCTCCGGTGAGTGGCCCCGGCGGGTCACTCGATGACGAGGACCACGTCGCCCGTGCCCACCGCCTGGCCGGGCTCGACCTTGATCTCGGCCACCGTGCCGGCGGTCTCGGCGTTGATCTGGTTCTCCATCTTCATGGCCTCGAGGACGCAGAGGGCCTGGCCGACCTCGACGGTGTCGCCAACCGACACGAGCACGTTCACGATCGTGCCCTGCATCGGCACGGTGACCTGGCCGGCGCCGGCCACGCCCCCACCGCTGTCGGCGGCGGGCTTGGGTCGGGCCCGCTGGGCGCCGGCGGCACCGGCGACGACGGGCGCCGCCTCGGGGACCCACAGTGACACGCTGAAGCGCTTGCCGTTGACCTCGACGTCGACGTCGCGGCGGACCCGCGGCTCGTCGTCGTCGCCCGCCGGGGCGGTGGCCGGTGCCTCGACGCCCACCTCGGAGAGGTCGAGGCGCTCCTCGACCCACTTGGTGGAGTGCTCGCCGGCGGCGAAGTCGTCGTGCGACAAGATGGCCTGGTGGGCGGGGGCGGTGGTCTTGATGCCCTCGACCACGAGCTCGTCGAGCGCCCGGAGCATGCGCAGACGGGCCTCCTCGCGGTCGCGTCCCCACACGACGAGCTTGCCGATCAGGTTGTCGTAGTACTGGCTGACCTCGTCGCCCTGCTCGTAGCCGCCGTCCCAGCGCACGAACGGCCCGGAGGGCAGCTCGAGGCGGTCGATGGTCCCCGGCGACGGCAGGAACTTCCCGCCGGCGGGGTCCTCGGCGTTGATCCGGACCTCGATGGAGTGACCGCGACGGGCGGCGTTGACGTCGTCCTGGGTGAACGACAGCGCCTCGCCGGAGGCGACCTTGATCTGCTCGGCCACGAGGTCGATGCCGGAGATCATCTCGGTGACGGGGTGCTCGACCTGGAGGCGGGTGTTCATCTCGAGGAAGAAGAACTCGCCGTCCTGGTAGAGGAACTCGACGGTGCCGGCGTTGACGTAGCCGCACGCCTCGGCGACCTTCACCGCGGCGGTGCCCATGGCCTGGCGGACCTCGTCGGGGAACAGGGGAGCGGGGCTCTCCTCCACCAGCTTCTGGTGGCGGCGCTGCGCCGAGCAGTCGCGCTCGCCCACCCACACGGTGTTGCCGTGGGTGTCGGCGATGATCTGCATCTCGACGTGGCGGGGCCAGGTGAGGTAGCGCTCGATGTAGCACTCGGAGCGGCCGAAGCCCTTGAGGGCCTCGCTCTGGGCCGACTCGAGGGCCCCGGCGGCCTCGTCGGCGCTGCGGACCACCCGCATGCCGCGCCCGCCGCCGCCGTAGGCGGCCTTGATGGCCAACGGCCAGCCATTGGACTCACCGAAGGCGATGACCTCGGCGGGGTCGGAGAGCACGGTGTTGTCGCCGGGGACACCGGCCACACCGGCGGCTTCGGCTGCCTCGCGGGAGGAGATCTTGTCGCCCATGACCTCGATGGCCTCGGGCGGGGGCCCGATCCAGGTGCAGGTGCCCGAGGCGATCATCGCCCTGGCGAAGTCGACGTTCTCGGAGAAGAACCCGTAGCCGGGGTGCACGCCGTCGGCGCCGCTGCGCTCGATGATGTCGACGATGGCCTCGGTGTTGAGGTAGCTCTCGGCCGCCGTGGTGCCGCCGAGGGCGTAGGCCTCGTCGGCGAGGCGCACGTGGAGCGCGTCCCGATCGAGCTCCGAGTACACCGCCACGGTGGCGATGCCGAGCTCTCGGCAGGTGCGGATGACCCGGACGGCGATCTCGCCCCGGTTGGCGATGAGGACCTTGGTGATCGACATGGTGGTCGTATCGTTCCAGATCGTGCTCACCCCCGTGGAACTCGACCGTCTGGCAGCCACCCGCTTCGCCGACGTCCGGTGGGTGAGCGACATCGGGTCGACCAACGCCACCCTCCTCGACGAGGCCCGCGACGGCGCCCCCGAGGGGCGGGTGCTGGTCGCCGACCACCAGTCGGCGGGCCGCGGGCGCATGGGCCGCACCTGGCAGGCCCAGCCGGGGTCGTCGCTGCTGGTGTCGCTCCTGGTGCGCCCCGACCTCCCCGTCGACCGGCTGCACCTGGTGACCGTCGCCGCCGGAGCCGCGGCCGCCGACGCCTGCGGGACCGTCGCCGGCGTCGCCCCATCGCTCAAGTGGCCGAACGACCTGCTGGTGGGCGACCGCAAGCTGGCCGGGCTGCTGGCCGAGTCGCTGGTGGTGGGGGGCCGGGTCGAGGCGGTGGTGGTGGGGATGGGGCTCAACGTGTCGTGGCCCGACGAGCTCCCCGACGAGCTCGCCGGCACCGCCATCGCCCTCAACCACGTGGTGGATGCCCCGGTGGAGCGGTCCGCCCTGCTCACGGCGTACCTGGAGGGCGTCGAGGCCCGCTACGCCTCGCTCCTGGCGGGTGGGGTCGACGAGCTCCTGGCCGAGCACCGGCGCCGCTGCGCCACCCTCGGCCAGCGGGTGCGGGTCGAGCTGGTTGGTGGCGCGTCGATCGAGGGCGTCGCCACCGACGTCACCGCCGAGGGCCACCTGATCGTCGAGACCGACGACGGCACCCCCCGCGAGGTGACCGTCGGCGACGTCGTCCACCTCCGCCCCACCGGCGGCTGACCGAGGAGGCTTCTGGCACCAGAACCGCGCCGGGTTCCAGCGCGGTTCTGGTGCCAGTTCGGGGTGGGGCGGGGGGGCTACGGGTCGAGGTCGCGGGCGAGGAGGTCGGCGTAGGCGTCCATGGCCGCCTGGGTGAGGGGGCCGGGAGCCGCGGGGAGGGGGCGGCCGTCGACCGCGGCGATGGGCTGGACCTCGCGGGTGGAGGAGGTGAGGAACGCCTCATCGGCGCCGGTGAGGGCCGAGAGGGCGACGGTGGCCTCGGTGGCCGCCGCGGTGGTCTCCAGCACCAGGGCCCGGGTGATGCCCGCCAGGCAGCCGCTCGACAGCGGCGGGGTCATCAGCCGGCCGCCGCGGGCGATGAAGACGTTGGTGCCGGTGCCCTCACACAGCTCGCCCCTGGTGTTGGCGAAGATGGCCTCGCTCGCATCCTGACCAGCCGCGGC
>DATKDW010000007.1 GCA_035512495.1 Acidimicrobiales bacterium | reverse complement strand
ACGACTGCCAGGACGCGACCGGCGACGGCACCGACGGCTGTCCCGTCGCCACGGAGCACGTCCGGATCTACGTGGACGGCGCAGTCGTCGGCAGCCAGGCCATCGACACCGCCTACGGCTCCGGTGACTTCGCCATCACGGTGGAGCTGCCCCGGGGCACCCACGAGCTGGACATCAGGTGGGAGGACGACGGCGAGGTCGTCGCCACGGAGACCCGGACCGTCACGGCCGGCAAGGGCGGCGGCAGCCCGGACCGCGACCGCGACGGCGACGGCATCTCCGACCACCTCGACAACTGCCCCAAGCACCACAACCCCGATCAGGCCGACATGGATGGCGACGGCAGGGGCGACGCGTGTGACCCCGACATCGACGGTGACGGCTACAGCAACAAGAAGGAAGAGGCCCACGGCACCGACCCACGCGATCCCGACTCGTATCCAGGGAGCGGCTAGGTCAGGATCGCCGCGCTCTTCGAGCTGCAGGCGCGCTCGTACCGCGGAGGGTTTACAATCGACACCGGCCTAGAGTCGTGGCACCTGCGCGCAGCGTTGAGGAGGCGAGGTGGCGCACGAGGATCACGACGAGCGAGGGCGACCGGCTCGCGGTCGGAAGCCCTCGCCCGCCGCCAGCCTCGCCATCGCCGCCGCCGAGGGCGCAGCGGCCATCGCCACCGCCCGCCGCTGGGCGCGGGAGGTGCTCGACGAGCTCGGCTGTGGCCACCTGCTCGACGACGTCGAGCTGCTCCTCTCCGAGCTTGTAACGAACGCCGTGATCCACACCGGTAGCGACATCGAGATCGCCATCGGGCCGACCGGCATCGGTGTGCGCATCGAGGTCCGGGACGAGGTCGCCGACCGCATGCCGGTCACCTCCGGTACCGGGCTTCTCGAGCTGCTCCAGCTCGACGACGTCGACGACCTCGCCGGCGGCCTCACCGACCTCGACGTGGAGACCATGACGGGCCGGGGGATGACGGTCGTCGAGGCCGTGTCGGACCGCTGGGGGGCCGAGGTCTCCGGCGATGGCAAGGTCGTGTGGGCGGAGCTGGCCACCGGCGGTGAGGGCCAGACGGAGGCGGCGGAGGCGCCGACGGCGGGTGCGCCGACAGGGACGCCGTCCGGCACGGTGGTCAGGGTGCCCGGCGTGCCCGTGCGCCTCGTGCTGACCGCCGCCGCCCAGCTCGACGACCTCGTCCGGGAGCTCGCCGTCACCTCCCTTCCCTCCTCGCTCCCACCCGACATCGTCGACGTGGCCTCCCGGTTCGTGACCTTGACCGCGGAGGTGCGCGACCCGTTCCGTGTGGCGGCCAGGGCGGCAGTGGAGCGCCACGAGCGGCTTCTCGACGTCTCCTTCCCGGTCAGCCCCGTCGGGGTCGAGGTGCTGCGGGGCTTCCTCGACGTCCTCGAGCGCATCACCGAGCTCTCGGTCCGCGGCGAGCTCCTGTGCCTGGCCCCGCCGTCGGAGATCATGGCGTTCCGTCGGTGGGCGGTCGACGAGATCGGTCGCCAGGTCGGGGGGGCTCCCCCGACGCCCTGCCCCTTCCCTGTCGTGCCGGCCGACGACCCGGCGGTGGCGGCCGCGGCCCGCCTTGCGAGCGCGGCGGTGGCCGCGGCGGCGGTGCCCGGCGTGACCGACGGAGGCTGGCTCGCTGTCGCACGAGTGGCCCTGAGGGCCGCCACCGACCACCGCCAGGTCGCCGAGGCCCTTGTGGCGGCCGGTGACGACATGGGCGCCGTCGACGGGTCGCTGTGCATCCTCGCCCCCGACGGCGTCACCGTCGAGCTGGTTGCCGCAGTGAACTACGAGGACGACGTGCGCGGCCGTTGGGCCACCTTCCCCATCACCGACGACACCCCAGCGGGTGAGGTCATCCGGACCGGCCGGGGTGTCTACCTCCGGACCGGTGACGAGCTCGTCGCCCGGTTCCCGGTCTTCCTCGACAGCCCCCGGATCGACAGCGAGGCCCTGGCGGTCGTCCCGGTGCGCAGCGACACGACCAGGGGAGCGCTGGCCATCGGCTTCCGCGAGTCTCGGACCTTCGGCCCCGACGAGATCGAGGTGCTCGAAGCGCTCGGTCGCCTGGTCAGCGAGGCGCTGGACCGGCTCTGACCGCGCCGCCGTCGGGTCAGCGGTACCCGCGGTCGTCGACCGGCGACCCGGTGAGGCGGATCCGCCGACCGGTGACGGTGGCGGGCACGATGCGGATCCACCGCTCCTTGTCCCCGGGCGCCCAGGGCTCGACCAGCAGGTGTGCGACCTCGGCGCCGGTTGCCTCGTAGGCGACCCCGCGCACGAGCACGCTCCAGCCCGTCTGGTGGTACGGGTCGATCTCGTCGATCTGGAAGCTGACGGGGCCCTGGCGCAGCGCCCGCACCTTGGCCCCCATGTCCGTTCGGAACACGATCGCCTCGCCATCGAGCAGGTAGTTGACCGGCACCACCAGGGGTGAGTCGTCGGCCACCTCCACCGCCACCCGGCCCACCCGGTGGTTGGCGAGCAGCTCCATGCAGTGCGCCCGCTCGAGCACCTCGAGGCCGTCGGCGCCGACCGTGGGGGCCGTGGTGTCGGACGAGCGTCTGGTCATCGCTGCCTCTCGTGTCTGGCGGACGGCCCTGTGCCGTCGGACCCATGGTGCGCCCACGGGCAGGTCGCCGGGCAGGGTCGAAGGTCACGACCCCGACCGCGAGCAGCGGTGGAGGGGCGGCCGGGCCCTCAGCGGGTAGAGCTCCCGGGCCTGTGGAGTCGCTCCAGGTGGGGACCGAGCTCGTCGACGATCGTGACGCCCGAGTCGGCCGTCTCGGCGAGGACGGCCCGGCGGCCGCCCGCACGCTTGGATCGGTACATGGCGTCATCGGCACGGGCGATGAGGGCGTCGGCGTCCTCGGCGTCGGCCGCCCAGGCGAGCCCCACGCTGGCGCTGGTGTGGACCTTGACGCCCTCGATCGAGAACGGCCGAGCGATGGCCTCGACCACCCGCTCGGCGAGGGCCATCCCGTGGGCGCGGTCGGCCACGTTCGGGCACACGATGAGGAACTCGTCGCCGCCGACGCGGCCCACGACGTCGCCGGCGCGGACGACCGCCCGGATACGGGCGGCGATGGCCGCCAGCAGGCCGTCGCCAACGGCATGGCCGAAGCGGTCGTTGACGGCCTTGAACCGGTCGAGGTCGACGAAGACCACCGCGGTGTCGCCGGCGGAGGACTCGAGGGCTCGGTCGAGGGCGGCCATGGCCGTGGCCCGGTTCACGCAGCCGGTGAGCTCGTCGGTCATGGCCCGGTACTCGAGCTCGGCCCGCATGCGCGACGCGTCGGTCACGTCGGTGACGCAGCCCACCGCGCCGGTGACGACGCCCTCGTCGGTGGTGAGGGCCCGCAGGGCGATGGTGCAGCGCCGGCGCGGGCCACCGTCGAAGGGGTCGATGTGCAGCTCGACGTCGACGTCGGTGCCGGCGAGGGCGTCGCCGAGGGCGGCGTCGAGGACGTCCTGTTCCACCGCGCACTCGCTCAGGCGTCGCGGCAGGCGCGCGGGGCTGGCGCCGACGATCTGGTGCAGCTTCTCGTTGGCGTACACCAGGCGCTGGTCCGGGTCGAGGTGCACCACCCCAACGGGGAGGGCGCCGGCGAGGCGCCGGAGGAGCTGCTCGCTGGCGCGCAGCGCGTCGAGGGCGCCCATCTCCTCGGAGATGTCGAGCATCTCGCTGTCGACGTAGCCGGCGTCGGGGTCCTCGAGGAGGTTCCGGTTGGAGATCTCGACCCACACCCACCGGCCGTCACGGTGCTGGTGGCGGGCCCGTATCCGGTTGGTGCTGCCCGGCTTGGCGAGCAGCTCCATCCAGGCGTTGATGGCCGTCTCATGGTCGTCGGGGTGGATGAGATCGAGCATGCGTCGTCCGAGCAGCTCCGACGGTTCCCACCCCAGTATCTCCATGATCTCGGGCTCGACGTGGACGAGCACCGCCAGCCCGTCCTTGTGGGTCCGCACCAGGCGGGGCGGTGGCGACTCGATCGCCGCCGCGTCGTCGAGGGGGCCCGTGCCGTCGTCGTCGAGGGGCACGATCACCGCCACCCGGACCCCATGGGTGGCCCGGACGTCGGCGATGTGGATGATGCCGCGGGCGTCGGTGTCTCCGGCCATCCTCACCACCATCTGGCCCACACCCTCACCCTCGGAGTCGCCGTCGTCCCGTGCCTGCTCCCACCCCGAGATCACCTTGGCCCGGTCGCCGGGGTGGACGAGGTCGAGGGCCGACCGGGCCTGGGGGGAGCGGTGTCCGGCGACGGGCACGCTCGGCGGGAGGGGGACGAAGAGCCCGTCCTCGCGGATGCCGCCCACCAGGGCGTCGGGGTACTGCACGAGCAGCGCCCGCAGCGCCTTGTCCCGCAGTTCGTGCTCGGCCATGCCTCCTCCGTTCCTTCTTCACCTATCGGGCGGATCGGGCAGATCTTGAGGTTCGGCCGAGGCGTTCAGTCCTCGGGGGTGCGCTCCCACTCGACGAGCTCGTCGACCCGGCCGGTGTCGACGTCGTAGACGAACCCGGCGATGACCTTCAGGGTCTTCAGGTAGGGGGTGGTGGTGAGGATCTCGAGGTCCTCCCGGAGGGCCACGTCGTGGTCGTCGAAGGGGAGGAACCCCAGGTCGGCGCCGGTGACCTTGCGCAGCTCCTCGTCGGTCACGCCGGCCAGGCCGCAGCGGGTGTGCTGCATCACGACCACGGTCTCCACCCCGAGCAGGTGGGTGGCGACCGCCAGGCTCCGCAGGACGTCGGGGGTCACCCGACCGCCGCCGTTTCGGAGCACGTGGGCCTCGCCGAGGTGGAGCCCCAGCGCGGCGAACACGTCGATGCGGGCGTCCATGCACGTCACCACGGCCAGCTTGAGGTCGGGGCGGGGGCTCGTCACGTTGGCGCGGGCGTCCGCGTACCGCTCGTTGTGGGCGAGGAGCTGGATGATCCGTTCCATGGTCGGCCATTCAGCCCCGGTGACGCCGGCCGGCGCAACTCGCGCCGGCGCGCGGGCGACACCGGGGGCACCGCCCGATTCCCCGTTGGCCGGAGCGGCACGTACGATCGGGCGCCATGGAGCACTCGGTGGCCGTCCGGCCCGACGACCTCGATGCGCCGCCTGCCGTCGCCGCCACCATCGCGGTTCCCCCGGCCGACGCCTTCGTGCGCCGCCTCCTGCGGGTCCCCGTGGGGGGCCCTCGCAGCAGCCTGTCGTCGGCCCGCAACGCGTTCAGCGCCTCGCTGGCGGTCTCTACCGTGCGCTGCCTGCTGACCTACGTGCTGCTGCCGATCGCCGGTCCCGTGCTCGGCCTCACCGGGGCCGTCGGGCCCCTCCTGGGCATCACCGTGGGCCTGGTGTCCACCGTGGCCATCATCGTCTCGATGCGCCGCTTCTGGGCGGCCGACCACCGCATGCGCTGGGGCTACACCGCCATCGGCGGCGGCATCCTGGTCCTCCTGGCCGTCCAGGCCGTGGGCGACCTTCGCACGCTGCTCTGGTAGCCCGCCCGTCGCGGGTCAGCCCAGTGCGTCGATGGCGCGCCGCACCCGCTCCTCGCTGACAGGTCGGGGGGTGCCCACCGCCTGGGCGAAGAGGCTCACCCGGAGCTCCTCGACCATCCAGCGGACCTCGGCCACCTCGGGCCCGCCTCGGCGACCCCGCAGCTCCTCGTAGGCGTCTTCGACCCGCTGCACCCGCTGCATCAGCGCCCGGTCGCGGTGGGGGTCACGAACCAGCTTGTCGAGCCGGCGGTCGACCGCTTCGAGGTAGCGGGCCACGTCGGCGAGGCGCTTGGCTCCGGTGGCGGCGACGAAGCCGGGGTGGACGAGGCGGGCGACCTGGGTGGAGATGTCGGCCAGGGCGGGCTGCACCGCCGGCGCCACCAGCGAGTCCACCCGCTGCTGCACGGTGTGGGCGGCGGCCAGGATGCGCCCGGCCAGCACCGCCACCGCCACGGTCGTGCGGGGGAGGCGGTCGCGCACCGCGGCCTCCAGCGTCGTCCAGCCGGCTTCGTCCCAGGCCGGCCCACCGGCGTCGGCCAGGAGCCGGTCGAGGGCCGCCGTGGTGCAGTCGTCGAGGACCTCGGCGCTCGACGCGTACGGGGCAAGCGCCAGCGCCAGCTTCGTCTCGTTGCGCAGGAGCCGTTGCAACGCCCCGGCCGGTGAGCCGGCGGTGAGGCGGAGCAGTCGCCGGGTGCCGGCCCACATGGCCCGGTCGGCCTCGCCGGCGGTGGCGAAGGTCCGCACGGCGACGGTGTCGCCCTCGTCCACCAGGGCCGGGTGGGCGGTGACCCGGTGGCCCGCCGTCTCCAGCTCGACCCGCCGGGGCAGCGTCCCCACCGTCCACGAGGTGAGGCCTGACCGCTCCACGGCGCTGGCGGCCTCCGAGGCGCTCGCCCGGAGCTTGTCCTGCAGGTGGCGTCGCAGGGCCACGAGGTCCTTGCTCCACGCCAGGGGGCGACCGCGGGCGCTGACCACCCGGAACGTCATCCGCAGGTGGTCGGGGACACGCTCGAGGTCGAAGTCGCCCGGCACCACGGCTTCGCCGATGGTCTGGCCGAGGTGGCGCGCCAGGACCTCGAGGAGCGAGCCGTGGCCGGGCGTGGCGACGGCGAGGAAGGCCTGGGCGTGGTCGGTGGCCGGGATGAGCTGGCGGCGCAGGCCCTTGGGCAGCGAGCGGACGAGGGCGGTGACGAGCTCCTCGCGCAGGCCCGGCACCTGCCAGTCGAAGCCCACTGGGGCCACGCGGTCGATCAACCTCAGGGCGATGTCGACCGTCACGCCGTCGAGCTCGGCGGTGGGCTCGAACTCGTAGGCGAGCGGCAGCACCAGCTCGCCCTGCTGCCACACCTCGGGGAAGGCCTCGGCGCTGACGTCGCCGGCGGCGGGGTCGATCAGGTCTTCGGCAGTGAAGGTGAGGAGGTCGGGGGTGTGCTGGCGGGTCTGCTTCCACCACGTGTCGAAGTGGCGGCCCGAGGTGACGTCCTCGCCCACCCGGCGGTCGTAGAGCGAGAAGAGGGCGTCGTGGTCCACGAGGATGTCGCGCCGCCGGGCCCGGTCCTCGAGGGCGCGGATCTCCTCCACCAGCTTGCGGTTGGCTGCGAGCACGGCGTGGTGGGTGTCCCAGTCGCCCTCCACCAGGGCGTGGTGCAGGAACATGTCGCGGGCGGCCTGTGGGTCGACGTGCCCGTAGGGGATGCGGCGCGCCTCGATCACGGGCAGGCCGAACACCGTGACCCGCTCGTTGACCATGGCCGCCCCGCGGGGAGCGTCCCACACCGGTTCGCCGTGGCTGCGCTTGGCCAGGTGCTCGCCCAGGCGCTCGACCCACTCGGGTTGGATCCCGGCGGCCACCCGGCCCCACAACCGGTTGGTCTCCACCAGCTCCGCCACCATGGCCCACCGCGGCGGCCGCTTGAAGAGGGCCGAGCCGGGGGCGATGGCGAAGCGGGCCTGGCGGGCCCCGAGGAGCTCCTGCTTCTCGCCGTCGCGCATCCCCACCTGGGACAGCAGGCCGGCCAGCAGGGACTGGTGGACCTGGTCGGGCGTGGCCGGCTGGCTGGTGGCGCGGATGCCGATGGAGCGCGAGACGATCCGCAGCTGGCCGTGGACGTCCTGCCACTCGCGCACCCGGAGGTGGTTGAGGTACTCGGCCTTGCACATGCGGCGGAACTGGTTCGAGCTCCGGGCCTCCTGCTCGGCGCGGATGTGGTCCCACAGGCGCAGGAAGGAGAGGAAGTCGGAGGCCTCGTGGGCGAAGCGGGCGTGCAGCTCGGCGGCGAGCTGCTCCTTGCCGGTGGGCCGCTCGCGGGGGTCCTGGATGGACAGGGCGGCGGCGATGACCAGCACCTCGGCCACGCAGCCGTTGCGGTCGGCCTCGATGACCATGCGCCCGAGGCGGGGGTCGAGGGGGAGGGCGGCCAGTCGCCGGCCGATGTCGGTGAGGCGCCTGCCGCCCTCGCCGCGGCCGGGCTCGAGGGCGTTGAGCTCCTCGAGCAGGGCGATGCCGTCGCCGATGGCGCGGGCGTCGGGGGGCTCGACGAAGGGGAAGGCGGCCACGTCGCCGAGGCCGATGGCGGTCATCTGGAGGATGACCGACGCCAGGTTGGTGCGCAGCACCTCCGGCTCGGTGAACTCGGGCCGGGCGAGGAAGTCGTCCTCGGCGTAGAGGCGGATGCACGTGCCCGGCGCCACCCGGCCGCAGCGGCCCGCCCGCTGGTTGGCCGAGGCCTGTGACACCGCCTCGATGGGGAGGCGCTGCACCTTGGTGCGGCGGCTGTAGCGGGAGATGCGCGCCGTGCCCGGGTCGACCACGTAGCGGATGCCGGGGACGGTGAGGGAGGTCTCGGCCACGTTGGTGGCCAGGACCACCCGCCGGCCAGTGTGGGGCTGGAAGACCCGGTGCTGCTCGGCGGCCGACAGCCGGGCGTAGAGGGGCACCACCTCGGTGTGGCGCAGGTCCATGCGGTCGAGGGCCTCGGCGGTGTCGCGGATCTCGCGCTCGCCGCTCAGGAACACCAGCACGTCGCCCGGGCTCTCCAGGCCCAGCTCGACCACGGCGTCGCAGATGGCCTGGGTCTGGTCGCGGTCGTCGTCGGGGTCCTCGCCGATGGGTCGGTACCGCACCTCCACCGGGAAGGTCCGGCCCGTCACCTCCACCACCGGCGCCCCGTCGAAGTGGGCGGAGAAGCGCTCGGTGTCGATGGTGGCCGAGGTGATGATCACCTTGAGGTCGGGGCGCTTCGGCAGCAGCGACTTGAGGTAGCCCAGGATGAAGTCGATGTTGAGGCTGCGCTCGTGGGCCTCGTCGACGATGAGGGTGTCGTAGCGGCGCAGCATCCGGTCGCGCTGGATCTCGGCGAGCAGGATGCCGTCGGTCATGACCTTGACCAGGGTGCGGTCGCCCACCCGATCGGTGAAGCGGACCGTGTAGCCGACCACGTCGCCGACCTCGCCGCCGAGCTCCTCGGCCACCCGTTCGCTGATGGTCCGGGCCGCCAGCCGGCGGGGTTGGGTGTGGCCGACCAGGCCTCGGACGCCACGGCCCGCCTCGAGGCACAGCTTGGGGAGCTGGGTCGACTTGCCCGACCCGGTCTCTCCGGCAACCACCAGCACCTGGTGGTCGCGGATGGCCGCCACCAGCTCGTCCCGGCGCTCGGTGATGGGCAACGACTGGGGGTAGGTGGGCGCCGGCACCCGCGCGGCCCGCGCCGCCACCCGCGCCTCGGCCTCGGCGACGGCCTCGGCGAGGGCACGCGCCTCGCCCGGGTCGCCCAGGCGGCGGGCGCGGTGGAGCCTCCGCCCGAGGTCATGGGCGTCGCGCACCATCAGCGCCGGGAAGCGGTCACCGAGGTCGGCGAGGAGGGAGGTGTCGTCCAGAGCCCTCCAGCATGGCGGTCGCCGGCGCCATCGCACCTGCCGGTTCCGCCCCGGGGTGGGTTAGGCCATGCCCTGGGCGGGGTCCTGGGCGTTGCCGTCGACGGGGGCGGGACGGCCGAGGTGCCAGCCCTGGACGTTGAGCACCACCCCGACCACGTTGGGGTCGTCGCGGAGGTCGGCGCCGGTCACCTCGAGCACTCGCCACTCGGTGGTGCTCTCGCGCTCAGCGCCTCGGGCGCTCCTCCTGGGCGGTGCGGCGCAGGAGGACCGGCCAGCCGATGGCCCCGACGGCGGCGAAGAGGAACCACTGGCCGGCATAGGCGAGGTGGCTGCCCTCGCCCTGCTCCGGCGGGGGGAGGGGGACGGGGAGGCGGCCCTCCTGGGGCGGGTCCTGGGTCTCGAGCTGGAGGTACACCGGCAGCAGGTCGCTGCCGTCGTGCTGCTGGGCCAGGCGCCCGAGGTCGACCCGCACCAGCGCGTCGAGTCTGCCCTCGGCGGGGTCGGTGGGTCCGATGCCCTGGCGCTCCTGGCTGGCGAGCACCAGGCCGGTCACCACCACCCGACCCGTCGGTGGCGGGGCGGCGGCGAAGGCGATGGCCGGCTCGCTGGTGAAGGGCACGAAGCCGCGGTTGACGGCCACCGCGGTGCCGTCGTCGAGCGCGAGGGGCGTGACCAGCCAGTGGCCGGGACGGTCGTCGAGGGACCGGGACCGGATGAGCACCTCCTGCTCCGGGTCGTAGACCCCCTCGGCCGTGGCCCGTCGGAACCGGACCTCGCTGCCGACCTCCACCCCGTCATCGGGGTCGACCAGCTGGCCGATCGGCACTGGGGCCACCTCGGTGCGGGCTGCCACCTCGGCATTGAACACCTGCCGCTCGTCGAGGCGGCGCAGCTGCCAGAACCCGAGGTTGATGGCGAGGATCACCAGCACCACGATCAGCACGTGGCCCACCACCCACTTGGGGCGGAGCCAGAACGGCCGCTCGTGGCCGGACACGGTCAGCGGTCGCGCCAGGCGACGTAGGCGGCGAGCTCGCCGAGCGCCACCCTGGCCTCCTCGGCGAGGGGCGAGGCCTCGATGGCGGCGACCGCCTCGCCGGTGAGGCGGGTGATGCTGTCCTCCACCGCGGCGCGGGCGCCGGTGGCCACCAGCACCTCCTGGAGGTCGGCGACCTCGTCGTCGGTGAGGTCGGTCTCGCCCACTCGGTCGAGGAGCCGGGCCTGGGCCCGGTCGGCACCGTCGACGGCGAGGGCCAGCAGGGGCGTGGGCTTGCCCTCCCGCAGGTCGTCGCCGACGGGCTTGCCCATGTCGCCGGCGTCGCCGAAGGCGCCGAGCACGTCGTCGCGCAGCTGGAAGGCCTCGCCGAGGGGGAGGCCGTAGGCGCTGAGCGGGACCTCGAGGTCGTCGAGGCGGCCGGCGAGGGCGGCGCCGATGTGGAGGGGGCGCTCGACGGTGTACTTGCCCGACTTGTAGGTGGCGATGCGGCGGGCGCCGGCGAGGTCGACCCTGCCGCGGGCGGTGCCGAGGATGTCGAGGTACTGACCGATGTTGAGCTCGACGCGGAGCTCGTCGTAGACCTCGCGGGCGGCCCGGGGGACATCGACCATGAGGAGGTCGGCGTAGACGAAGGCGAGGTCGCCGATGAGGATCGCCACCCCCTCGCCGAAGCGGCGGGCCTCTCCCTTCCAGGTGGCCGACTCGTGGCGGCCGATGAACGTTCGGTGGGCGGCCGGCCTGCCGCGGCGGAGGTCGGAGCCGTCCATGACGTCGTCGTGGACGAGGGCGAAGGCGTGGAGCAGCTCGAGGGCGGCGCCGGTGTCGGCCACCGCGGGGTCGGCAGGGTCGCCCCCGGCGCCGACGTGGCCCCAGTGGCAGAACGCGGGGCGTAGGCGCTTGCCCCCGCCGATCACCAGCTCGGCAAGCGTCTCGATGGGGGCAGCCAGCTCGGGGTCGACGGCCGACCATCGGGCGACCTCGGCGTCGAGCAGGGTGCGGACGCGCTGCTCGGCCCGCTGGCCGATCTCCATGAGGCTGCTGGGTGCCGTGGTGCCCGACGTGCTCGCCTGCACAGGTGGCTCCTGACCGTCCGGGGGAAGGCACAACGATACGGGTGCCTCGCTGTTCATGGGCAGCCGGCCCCGCCGGCCGCCGGCTGGCCGAGCCGGGTCAGCTGGGCTCGTCGGGGTCGAGGTCGGCGACGATGCGCTCCACCTCGAGGCGGGTCTCGCTGATCCGCGACCGGCACAGCCGGATGAGGGCGGCGGCCCGCGCCACCTTGGTGGCGAGGACGTCGACGTCGATGCTGTCGTCCTCGAGCTCGGTGAGGATGGCCTCGCGCTCGTCGACGGCGTCGGCGTAGCGCACGCCACTGACGTCGTTCGGGTCGTCGTTCGGGTCGTCGTTCGGGCCGCCGTCGGGGGTGGCGGCGTCGGGGGTGGCGGGGTCGCTCACGGGCCCGAGTATGGACGGCGGGCGGTCACGGGTCGACCGTGGAGGCGACGGTGCCGTCGGCCACGGTGGTGACGAGGCGGGTGCCGGGGACCACGTCGCCCGCCGAGCGCACCAGGCGGCCGTCGGCGGTGCGGGTGAGCGACCATCCCCGGGCCATGGCCCGGGCGGGGTCGACGGCGTCGACGCGGGCGGCGAGCACCTCGACGGCGGTCGCCTGACGGGCGGTGGCCCCGGCGGCCCGGCGCCGGAGGTGGCCGGCAGCGCCGTGGAGCCACGATTCAAGGCGGCGGAGGCGGGCGTCGAGGCGGGCGGGCGCCATCCGGCGGAAGGCCTCGTCGAGGCGGCTGGCCGCCCGGCCGAGGTCGACGCGGGTGAGGACGTCGACGCGGTCGGCGGCGGTGTCGAGGCGGCTGCGCTGGCCCGCCGCGGCAGTGACGGCCCGGCGGGCGAGGGCGGCGGCACGGTCGTCGAGGCGCTCGTCGGCCAGGGCGGTGCTGACCCTCGCCTGGTGGGCCACGCCGGTCCAGGCGGCCTCCACCCGGTTGAGGGCGCGGCGCACCTCCTCGACCAGCAGGGCGGCCGCCGCGGTGGGGGTCTTGCAGGCGGTGTGGGCCACCTCGTCGGCCACGCTGGTGTCGATCTCGTGGCCCACGCCGGTGATGACCGGGACGGGGTAGGCGGCCACCGCCCGGGCGATGCGCTCGCTGTCGAAGGTGGCCAGGTCGGTGCGCGACCCGCCGCCGCGCACCAGCAGCACCACGTCGCAGCGCCGCTGGAGCAGGCGCAGGGCCCGCAGCACGGCGTTCTCGGCCTCGGCGCCCTGCACCCGGGCGTCGGCCAGCAGCACCTTGAACCCGAGGCCGCTTCCTCGCAGCTCGGCCAGGGCGTCCTCGCACGCCGCGCTGCCGGCGCTGGTGACCAGGCCCACCCGCAGCGGCACGGCGGGCAGCGGCCGGCGGGCGTTGGCGTCGAGCAGGCCCTCGTCGGCCAGGGCCCGCAGGACCTGGGCCCGGGCCACGGCCAGCTGGCCGAGGGTGTGGACCGGGTCGATCTCGGAGATGGCCAGGCGCACCCGGCCGAAGCGGTACGAGACCCGGCCCTTCACCCGCACCTCGAGCCCGTTCGCCAGGCGGAAGTCGGGGTGGGCGGCCAGGGTCCGCTCGATGCGGCGGCGGTCGCCGGCCAGCAGCACCGCCTCCAACGTGGTGGCCGGCCCCCGGCGGCTGACCTTCTCGCCCAGGGTGAAGTAGCTGTGGCCGTTGGCGTTGGCGCCCCGCAGGCCGTCAACCTCGCCCCGGACCCAGACCTCGGCGGGGAAGGCGGCGGCCACCGCCCGGGCGAGCGTGGCCACCACCTCGCCGACCGCGAGCGTGGGCTCCTCGGCGAAGAGCGCGCCCTGGCCGGTCTCGGTCACGCACCCATCATGGCCGCCGCCCGGCCTAGCGTTGCGGCCATGGCGACGCGGATCGGGCCCGGGGTCATCGAGATCGACACGCTGCTCGGGGGGTGGGAGCGGGTGACCGCCGGCTACCTCATCGAGGGGCCGGAGCCGGTGCTGGTCGAGACGGGCAGCCAGTCGTCGGTGCCCGCCCTGCTGGCCGCCCTCGACGAGCTCGGCGTGGCCGCCGACGACCTGGCGGGCGTGGCCGTCACCCACATCCACCTCGACCACGCCGGCGGAGTGGGCGATGTGGCCCGGGCCTTCCCGAAGGCCACCGTCTACGTGCACGAGAAGGGCGCCCGTCACCTGGCCGACCCCGAGAAGCTGGTGCGATCGGCGGCCATGGTCTACGGCGACCTGCTCGACACCCTCTACGGCCGCCTCGACCCCACCCCGTCCGAGCGCATCAAGGTCCTCGACGACGGCGACGAGATCACCATCGGCCCCGGGCGCACCCTCACCACCGTCGACTCACCCGGCCACGCCAAGCACCACCTGGCCCTGCACGACTCCGAGTCGGGGATCCTCTTCGCCGGCGACGCCGTGGGGGTGCGCCTGCCCGACGGCGGGGTGCTACGCCCTTCCACCCCGCCGCCCGACTTCGACCTCGACCAGGCATTGGGGTCGTTGCACCGGTTCTCCGAGCGGCGGCCGTCGGGCATCGCCCTGGCCCACTACGGTCTGGTGCCCGACACCCTCAGCGTCCTCGACGAAGCCGCCGGCACCCTGCGCCGGTGGGCGGCGGTGGCCGAGCAGGCGTGGCGGGAGGACCGCGACATCGCCGCCGCCCTCGAGGACGCCTTCGGCGACGACATGGAGGGCGTCGACCCCGCCCACGTCGAGAAGCTCGAGGCCCTCAACGGCGTGCACTCCAACGCCGCCGGCTTCCAGCGCTGGTTCGACACCCGCAAGGGCTCGGGCGACGGCGGTGCGGGCGGCGGAAGCGCGGGCGGCGGTCACACCCACCCGCACCCTCACTGATGGCGCCGCTCGCCCACCGATCGGACGTGTTCTCGTGGCGCCTCCTTGCGCCTCGCACACCTTTTGTTCCGCGAAGCGGCAGGTTCCGCCATGAGAACCCGGATCGCCCGTGCTGAGCTCGCTGGGACGGCCTCACCTGGTCGTCCGGCTGCCGGGTGACGAGGGCGACCACCATCGGGCGCCGGTCACCGGCTCGGGCACCACCGCGGTCGGTCCGTTGATGGTCGCCGTGCAGGAGACCAAGGACGGCTGGGCCTGGTCGGTGGTCAACACCACCGACGCCCCGCTCGCCGTGACCTCCGTGAGCCTGACGTGGGACGCCGGCCCGGCCGGCGAGACCCCCCGCTTCTTCCGCAACGGCTACCAGTCATGGAGCCGCACCGGCGTGGCCGTGCTCGGCGTCGACACCGACCCGTCCCGGGCGATGGGCGCCCCGTCTCTGGTGCGGGGCATGCACCATGCGGACGCGACCGTGGCCGCCGAAGGCGTGCTGCGCTCCGAGATGGTCACGGTGCTCGACCTCGGCGTGGGCGACGATCTGCGCCTGATCGGCTTCCTCGGCGGCACCGAGCACGACGGCACCATTCGGGCCTCGCTCACCGACGACCGGCACGTGACGCTCTCCGCCGAAGCCTTCTTCGGTGGCGCGGTGCTGGCGCCCGCCGAGGAGCGGCCGCTACACGTGGTGACCGTCGTCGACGGCCCCCGGGGCAGCGCCCCCGAGCTGCTCGAGTCGTGGGCGGCGCGCGTGGGCAAGGCCGGCATGGCTCGCACCGGGGCCGCCTTCCAGGTGGGGTGGTGCTCCTGGTACCACTACTTCCACGACATCTCCGAGGACGCCCTGCGGGCCAACCTGGCCCTGGCCGGCGACTGGCCCTTCGAGGTCTTCCAGCTCGACGACGGCTACCAGGCCGACATCGGCGACTGGCTGCGCACCAACGAGCGCTTCCCCTCCAGCCTCGACGCACTCGCCGACGACATCGAGGCGGCCGGGGTCACGCCCGGCATCTGGCTGGCCCCGTTCTTGGTCGGGCCCGACTCCGAGGTCGCCACCGCCCACCCCGACTGGATCGCCCCCCACACCAGCGGCAAGCCCCTCATCGGCATGGTCAACCCCGGGTGGGGCGGGCAGGTGCACACCCTCGACACCACCATCCCCGAGGTGCTGGCCCACATCGAGGGCGTCGCCGCCCACCTGGTGGACGCCGGCTTCCCCTACCTGAAGCTCGACTTCACCTACGCCCCCTCCATGGACGGCATGTTCGCCGACCCGTCGCGCACCCCCGCCCAGCGGGTCCGCGCCGGCATGGAGGCGGTGCGCCGGGGGGCGGGCAAGAAGGCGTTCCTCCTCGGCTGTGGGCTCCCCCTCGGCGTCGGTGTCGGCATCGTCGACGGCATGCGGATCGGTGCCGACGTGGCCCCCTGGTGGGAGGTGCAGCACGACCAGTGGAACCCGCCCGGCTACCTCGAGGTGGAGCCCGCCACCCGCAACGCGTGGGTCAACACCCTCACCCGGGCGTTCATGCACCGACGGCTGTGGCTCAACGACCCCGACTGCGTGATGCTGCGCACCGCCGAGACCCGGATGGGCCCTGACGCGGCCCGGGCCTGGGCGCTGGCGGTGGGCGCCTCGGGGGGCATGGCCCTGGTGTCGGACGACCTCGCCCTGCTCGGCGACGGCGCCCGAGAGCTGCTCGACGAGGTGGTGTGCCTCGGCCGGATCGCCGACGACGCCGCCCGTGCCGGCGCCGCGCCCCGCTGCGACGACCTCATGTCGTCGGCCGCGCCCCGCCTCCTCAGCGCCGGCACCGTCCACCTGGTGGGCGACCCTGACGACGCGACCGCGGTCGTCACCCGCTCGAGCTGAGGGCGCGACCTCCTCCACCACACGCATGGCCGCCAGCCTCGAGGTCGGCTGAGTGAGCCGCACGCACATCGAGGGCGGGGACCCGCCCCACTTCGTGCACGGCATGTTCGCCCAGCTGATCGTCGAGTAGGGGCGAGCGACCGTCGTCGCGGCCGCCGCAAGCGACAACCTCAGCCGGCGGTGCCGCTGGCGAGCATGGCGTCGAGGCGCTCCAGCGTGGCGTCGATGGCCTTCTTGTTCTTGGCGGGGATGCCGACGAGGGGATAGGTGACGCCGGCGATCGCGGGGCCCCAGTCGAAGGTCTCGGTCACCTGGGTCCGCGCCCCGCCGTCGACGGGCTCGAGCTCGTAGCGCCAGCGGTGCCGGCCAGCGTGGCGCCAGGCGATGCGCCGGCCCTCCTCGAACTCCACCACGGTGTTGGTGATGCCGTAGGGGACGCCCATCTTCATGCTCATCCCGAACTTGGATCCCATGGCGAGGCGCTCGCCACCCGACGACTTGGACTCCCGCACCGTGCCGGAGCCATCGAAGAGGGGGTGCTTGGTCGGGTCGGCCAGGACGGCGAAGATCGCCTCTGGCGTCGCGTCGATCACCCGGGTGCCGGACACCTGCTTGTCGGTCATGGGGCGAGGCTACGCCGTTGACCCACCTACGCCACCCCGAGCGGGCATCCTGTTGGGGCGATGGCCTTCCTTCGACGGCCCCGGCGGCTGTTGCCAGCCGCGCTGCTGTGCCTGCTCCTCGGGGGGTCGGGCCTCGTCCTCGGCGCCGTCGGAGCGGTGGCCCAGGACGGTCGGTCACGCGTGCTGGTGACCACCCTTGACGACATGATCGGACCGGTGACCGCCGACCAGATCACCGATGGCGTGGCCCGGGCCACCGACGAGGGCTACGACGCCTACGTGCTGCGCATGAACACCCCGGGCGGGCTCGACACCTCGATGCGCCAGATCACCTCCGCCTTCCTCGAGGCCGAGGTGCCGGTGGTCGTCCACGTCGCGCCCCGGGGGGCGCGGGCCGCCTCGGCGGGGGCGATCATCACCTACGCCGCCCACATCGCCGCCATGGCGCCGGGCACCGCCATTGGCGCCGCCACCCCGGTCGACTTGGAGGGCGGCGACGTGGCCCGCAAGATCGTCAACGACGCTGCCGCCCTGGCCGAGTCGATCGCCCAGGCCCGCGATCGCCCGGTCGATTTCGCCGTCGACAGCGTCCGCAAGGGCCGCTCGGCCAGCGCCAACGAGGCCCTCGAGCTGGGGGTGGTCGACCTCATCGCCGGCAGCCTCGACGAGCTGCTCGACGAGGTCGACGGCACCGAGGTCACCCTCGCCAGCGGCGCCGTCGTGACCCTGCGCACCGCCGGCGCCGCGGTCGACACCTTCGACTTGGGCCTGTTCCGCCGCATCCTCAAGACCCTGGCCGATCCCAACTTGGCCTTCCTGTTCCTCAGCATCGGCACGCTCGGCGTCATCTACGAGCTGGCGAGCCCAGGCATCGGCGCCGGCGGCATCATCGGGGCGTCGCTGATCGTGCTGGCCATGTTCTCGCTGTCGGTGCTTGCCGTCGACGTCACCGGCCTGTTGTTCCTCGCCCTGGCCGTGGCGCTGTTCGCCGCCGAGGTGTTCGCCCCCGGCATCGGGGTCTTCGCCGTGCTTGGCGCAGCCTCCCTGGTGCTCAGCGGCGTGTTCCTCTTCGACGACGCTGCCGCTCCCGGCGTGAGCATCGCCGTGCTGCTGCCCACCGCCCTGGTGGTGGGTGGGTTGGTGGTGGTGGCAGGCCGCCTCGCCATGCGCGCCCAGCGGGGTACGTCGTCGACCACGGGCGCCGGCGTGCTCGAGGGCAAGGTGGTCACCGTGCGCCGGGGCGACGGCGTGAAGGGCCAGGCCCTGGTGGAGGGCGGCTGGTGGACGCTGCGCAGCGCCGATGCCCCCCTCTTTGCCGGCGACGAGGTGAAGGTCGTCGCGGTGGAGGGCCTCGAGCTCGTCGTCACCCACGTCACCCCCGCGCCCGCCGGCCGCCCCGCGTCCGCTGGGCCCACGACCGAAGATCAGACAACCCAACAGGAGAGGCACACCGATGGATGAGGCACTGCTCTACGGGATCGGCGCGGCGGTGTTCGTCGTGGTGGCGATCATCGTGGCCGCGGTCAAGATCGTCGACGAGTACGAGCGGGGGGTGATCTTCCGGCTGGGCCGGGTCACCGGTGCCAAGGGACCGGGACTCTTCTTCATCGTGCCGATCATCGACCGCATGGTGAAGGTGAACCTGCAGACCGTCACCGCCGACATCCCGCCCCAGGACGTGATCACCAAGGACAACGTGACCATCAAGGTCAACGCGGTGACCTACTTCAACGTGATCGACCCGGTGAAGGCGGTGGTGGCCATCCAGAACTACCGCTACGCCACCTCGCAGGTGGCCCAGACCACCCTGCGCTCGATCCTCGGCCAGGTCGACCTCGACGAGCTGCTGATCAACCGCGACCAGATCAACTCCCAGCTTCAGACGATCATCGACGACCTCACCAACCCGTGGGGCGTGAAGGTGACGCTGGTGGAGGTCAAGGACGTGGAGCTGCCCGACTCCATGCGCCAGGCCATGGCCCGCCAGGCCCAGGCCGAGCGAGACCGCCGGGCCCGGGTGATCCAGGCCCTCGGTGAGCGTGAGGCGGCCGACAACCTGGGCGAGGCCGCCGCCATCCTCGAGCGCCACCCCGCCGCCATGCAGCTGCGCGTGCTGTCGACCATGGTCGACGTCGCCGGGCAGAACAACTCCACGCTCGTGTTCCCGGTACCGATGGAGATGCTCAGGTTCTTCGACACCTTCCGCGGCGAGAACAGTGACGTCACCCCGCCAGGACCGAGCATCCAGACTGAGGGGTAGACCTCCTCGCCGCCCTGCCCGTAGGGGCGTAGCCGGCGCCCTGTCCTGAGGGTCGCCGAGCCGGGCGGGCCAGCAGGCAGACTGCGTGTCGTGACCGCCGACGCCTGGGTGACCCTCGCCGTGGTGATGGTGACCCTGATGGTGCTGGTCACCGAGCGGGTGCCGCCGGCGGCCACCATCCTCGGGGCCACCACCGCACTGTTCGTCATCGGCGTGACCGACGCGTCCCAGGCGTTCTCCGGGTTCTCCAACCCCGCCCCCATCACCGTCGCCGCCCTCTACGTGGTGGCCGCCGCGGTGGAGGCCACCGGCGCCCTGGAGTGGCTCACCCGCCGGACCCTGCCCGGGGCGGGCCGGGGCAGCGGCGGGGCGGGCCGGGGCGGCGGCGGGGCGCGCCGGGCCGAGCTGGCCCGCTTCCTCCCCGCCGGCCTGGTGCCCTCGGCGCTGCTCAACAACACGACCATCGTGGCCATGCTGGCGCCGCGGGTGGTGGCCTGGTCGCGCCAGACCGGCCGGCCGGCCTCGACCCTGCTCATGCCGCTCAGCTTCGCCGCCATCGTGGGCGGTCTCATCACCGCCATCGGCACCTCCACCAACCTCATCGTGTCGGGCCTGCTCGAGGCATCGGGCGACGAGCCCATGGGCCTGTTCGAGATCGCCCGGGTGGGGGTGCCGGTCGCGGTGGTCGCCTACGTGATCCTGGTGGTGGCCTCCCCCCGCCTCCTGCCGGAGCGGCGCCCGCCGCAGCTGGTGGGGCCGGGCTCACGGGAGTTCACCGTCGAGATGGTGGTGGCCGACCGCAGCCCCCTCGACGGCGAGACGGTGGCGGGCGGCGGCCTGCGCAACCTCGAGGGCGTCTACCTCGTGGAGCTGGAGCGCGAGGGGCGGGTGCTGGCACCGGTGGCTCCCGACGAGGTGCTCGAGGTGGGCGACCGCCTGACCTTCGCCGGCAACGTGGGCCGGGTGGTCGACCTGCACCGCCTGACCGGCCTGGTCCCGGCCGAGGAGCGCCACTTCGCCGCCGCGGGCGACGGGTCGCGCCACTTCCACGAGATGGTGGTGGCGCCCCGCTCGTCGCTGGTGGGGTCCACCCTCAAGGAGGCCGACTTCCGCAACCAGTACGCCGCCGCGGTGGTGGCCATCCACCGGGCGGGCGAGCGGGTGGGCGGCAAGCTGGGCACGGTGCGCCTGCGGCCCGGCGACGTGCTGCTGGTGCTGGCCGACGCCGGGCTGCCCAAGCGCCTGCGCGACCACCACGACTTCCTGGTGGTCTCCACCCTCGACGAGGCCGGACCGCCACGGCGCGACAAGGCCCGGTGGGTGGAGCTGACCATCCTGGCCCTGCTGGTGGTGGTGGGCATCGGGTGGCTCGACATCCTCCAAGGGGCGCTGCTGGCCGGCTTCGCCATGGTGGGCCTGCGGGTGCTGTCGCCGGCCGAGGCCCGGGCGGCGGTCGACATCGACGTGATCGTGATGATCGCCGCCAGCTTCGGCATCGGCCAGGCCCTTGCCACCAGCGGCCTCTCCGAGGTGCTGGCCGGCGGCCTGGTCGACGCCTTCGGTGGCTGGGGCAACGTGGGCCTGCTGCTCGGGGTGCTCCTCGCCACCACCCTGCTCACCGAGGTGATCACCAACAACGCCGCCGCGGTGCTCATGTTCCCGATCGGCATGGCCACCGCCTCGGCGGCGGGACTCGACGGCCGCCCCTTCGCCATGGCCATCGCCGTGGGGGCCTCGGCCAGCTTCCTCAGCCCCATCGGCTACCAGACCAACACCATCGTCTACGGGATGGGCGGCTACCGCTTCGGCGACTTCGCCCGCCTGGGCCTGCCCCTGTCGGTGGCCACGGTGGGCATCACCGTGCTGGTGGTGCCCCTCGCCTGGCCCTTCTGAGCCTCAGCGGGCCACCGCGAGGTGGGCGGTTCGGCGATCGTCGCCGGTGCTGCGGATGCCGGCCATGGAGAGCATGAGGGCAACGGTCGGTCGGGCGCCGGTGACGGTGACGGCGAGGCCACCGCGTTGTGCCTTGCGGGTGGCCAGCATCAGGGCCCGTAGCCCGTCGGCGTAGATCTGGCCGACCGCGGTCACGTCGAGGCAGAGGTGCGGTGCCTGGGTGAGCCTGAGGAGGACGGTCACCTCGATGCCAGATCGGGAGTCGAGGTCTCCGGTCAGGGAGATGGTGTGCACTCCCGTGGGAGCGGTCGACATGGTGGCGGTCATGGTGGTCTCCTCATCAGCGGTCATGTGGCCTGCGGTCTGGACCTTCGACGCTGGTGAAAGCGGACGAGGGGGACCAAGAGGCACACAACAACCATCCGCCAACGTGCCGCCGCCGTCCATGGCTACAACGGGCCATTCGGACACACCGGACAGACCTAGTCATCGGCGCACAGAGCCCCGCAGCCGCTCGAAGGCCGCCGCCCCGACGGCGCCCTCGTCTCCTCGCGCTACCGGCTCCGCTTCTTGGCGTACATGGCGAGGTCGGCGTGGTGGAGGGCGGCGGGGGCCGAGTCGGCGGCGCGCAGGGAGGCGTAGCCGAGGCTGAGGCCGACGTGGGGCGCGGGCAGGTTGTTGCACGCCTCGCTGATGCGGTCGTCGAGCTCGGCGGCGAAGCCGATGGCGGCGGCCTCGCCGCCGCAGCGGATGAGGATGATGCCGAACTCGTCGCCGCCGAGGCGGGCCACGGCGTCGGTGCTGCGGACGCACCGTTGCAGTGCGTGGGCGACCTGTCGCAGCGCCTCGTCGCCGGTGGCGTGGCCGTGACGGTCGTTGAGCTCCTTGAACTCGTCGAGGTCGACCACGATCACGTAGGAGTCGACGCCGTCGCGCGCGGTGAGCCGCCACTGGTCCTCGAGGGCGGCGTCGAACGCACGACGGTTGGGCAGCCCGGTCAGCGAGTCGAAGTGGGCCAGCTCGGCCAGGGTCTCCTGGGCGGCGCGGAGGCGGGTGATGTCGTGGCCCGAGACGACGAGGCCGCTGACGGTGGGGTCGTCGAGCAGGGAGACGATCGTCAGCTCGAACGGGACGTGACCCTCGTGGCCGGACAGGCGGGCCTCCACGGGGGTGGGCGCCGCACCCGGGTCGCTGCCGGTGGCAGCGACGATCGCGGCCCGCACGAGGATGCGGTCGTCGGGGTGGACGATCTGCACCAGCGGGTGGTCGCAGACCAGCTCGGGGTCGAGTCCGAGCTGGCGGCTGAGGGCGCCGGACGCCGAGGTCACCACCCCGTCGGCGTCGAGGAGCATCGTGAGGCTGGTGGCGTGCTGGACCAAGGTGCGGAACCTGGCCACGTCGCCGCCGGCGACCTCCCAGCGTCGCCGTTCGGTCAGGTCCCGCATGGACAGGACGATGTGGCCGTCATCGAGGGGGGCGCCGACCAGCTCGATGAGGCGCCACCCGTGGTCGGTGGCGATGCGCAGCTCGATGGGGGTGCCGACCTCCTTGCCCTCGACCGATGACAGGGAGAGGGCGGCGAGGTGGAAGTCGTCCGGGTGCACGAGGTCCAAGCCGTTGATCCCGACGAGCCCGCCGGCGGAGCGCCCCATGATCCGCTCCGCCGCACGGTTGCCACGGGTGACGGTCCCGGTGCCGTCGATCACCACGAGGGCGTCGGGCAGCTGATCGAAGAGATCGGATGCCGGGGCGGTGGCCGTGGCGGTGGGCAGGCGGTTGTCCTCCACACCCGAGTTGTTCGGCACGGCCCCTCTGTACCTAAAGCACCTTTTGCGCCCTGATCAGACGGGGTCCGCCGGGGCCGTAGCCTCAGGCGATCGAGATCCTCGTCCTCTGCACAGGCAACCAGTGCCGGTCGCCCTTCGCCGAAGCGGTGCTGCGCGCCCGCCTGGCCCCGCTGGGGTCGGTGACGGTGTCGTCGGCGGGGTCGCTCGAGGGCGGGGTGGCGGTCGACGAGCGGACCGACCGGGCCCTGCGGGACCGCGGGATCGAGCCCACCGGGCAGCAGAGCCGGCAGCTGACCCCGGCGATGGTCGGCGACGCCGACCTGGTGGTGGGGATGACCCGCCAGCACGTCCGGGAGGCGGCGGTGCTCGACCACGACGCCTTCGCCCGCACCTTCACGCTGCGCGAGCTGGTGCGGCGAGGCGGGCGGGTGGGACCCCGGCGAGCCGACCAGAGCCTGGCCGAGTGGCTGGCGGTGGCGGGCCACGGCCGGCGGACGTCTGAGCTGGCGGGCGACATCGGCGACGACGACGTGGCTGACCCCATCGGGTCGCGGCACAAGGACTATGAGCGCGTCATGGACGAGATCGAGGCGCTCGTCGACGAGCTGGTGTGCCTGGCGTGGCCGGCGGGCGCCGGCACCGGGGAGCAGCCCCGGGGTCAATGAGCGGCGGCCGGCTCGGGGTCGGTGCGGCGGCGGCGGGCGGCGAGGGTCATTTCCGCGCCATCAGAGGACTCGTTCGCCGGCCCTCAGCCCTCCTGAGGCTCGCCCGTCGCCGGGCGCTCGGCGGTGGCTCCCGGCGCCACCCACACGTGCAGCACCCGGCTGGCCCACAGCGCGGGGGCGAGGGGCAGCCAGAACGTCACCAGGCGGAACACCACGGCGGCGACCACCGCCGACCCGGTGGGTGTGCCCGCCACCATGAGCCCGAAGGCGGCGAACACCTCGGCCACGCCGACCCCGCCCGGCACGGGCGCCAGCACCGCGGCCCCGGCGGCGAGGAGGAACACGGCGGCGATCACCGCGGCGGGTTGCTCGACGCCCACCGCCCGGCACACCGCCACCGCCGAGACCATGAACGCAACCGTCGAGCCCGCCGCCCCGAGGACAAGGCCCACCAGCATCCCGACGTGGTGGGTCAGCTCCCGGGGTGACGGCAGCGACTGCATGGCCTCCACCAGGTGCGCCCGTCGCATCACGGCGGGGGCGACCCCGAAGAGGGCGCCGACGGCGATGCCCGCCGCCACCAGCTCCCACGGGCCGTCGGCGATCTCGTCGCTGGCCGGCCCGGTGATCGCCAGTGCCAGCGCCACCGCGCAGCCCACCACCCGCCCGGCCATCGCGGCCACCACCGCGAGGTTGGCGGCGCCGCGGGCCCGGGCCCGCGGCAGGCCGCTGCGCTCGAGGTACAGGGCGGTGTAGCCCGGCGCCTCCAGCCCCAGCGCCGACGTCCGTGCCACGAGCGACGCCGCCGCCACCGCCACCACCGTGCGACCCAGCGCCAGGTGGTGACGTGCGGCGGCGATGAGCTTGGCCGCCCCGGTCAGGTGGCCGACGACCACGCCCAAGACAGCGATCCCCAGCCAGCGCAGCGACCCGTCGCCCACGATGCCCAGTGGGTCGCGCACCCCGGTGGCGGTGACGAGGGTGTGGTACACGCCGTAGGCCACCACGACCATCACCGACAGGGTCATGGGCTGTGGCATCCCGACCCGGACGACGCGCTCCGGCGTCGGGTCGGGGCGCCCGGCGGCATCGGCGAGGTCGCTGCGCAGCAGCCATAGCAGCGCCGGCCGCCGTCGCACCGCGGTGCGCGTGGCGCGCGACAGCACGAACGGCTGCACGAAGTGCGCCGCCTCCCACGCCTGGGTCGGCCCGAGCGCCCGCACCGCGGCCCCCACCGCCCGCTCCGCACCAACGAGCAAGGCGCTCGACGCCAGCAGCTCTGCGACGTCGCGCCGGAGCCGGTCGTCGCCGGCGCCCGCCTCGGCGAAGCCGAAGTCCACCAGCCACGGCTGCCCGTCGGGGTCGACCAGCACGTTGGACGCCCGAAGGTCGCGGTGGGCGATGCCCGCGGCGTGGAGGAGCGCCACCTGGGCCCACAACCGGTCGAGCAGCTCGTCGTCGATCGAGTCGGCGCCGAGATCAGCGAGCACCGTGCCGTCGACGTGCTCGAGGACGAGGTAGGTGACCCCCTCCTCGTCGCCGCCGGTGGAGACCACCTTGGGGACCGTCGCCCCGGCGGAGGCGGCGAGCATCGTCAGGTATGCCTCGTGCTCCAGCTGGCGCTTGGGGGTGGTGAACGGCGCCTCGTCCTCGGTCTCCCGGTAGGCGACGAAGCGCCACAGCTTGAACAGCAGGTCGGCGTCGCGCTGGTCGCGGCCCATTGCCTTGACGAACAGCCGCCCGCCCTCGGCGGTGGTCACCTCGAAGGGGATCGACCCCCGGGCGTCGGCGGCCACCCACCGGGCCCCGGCGGGCCGCATCCCGAGGTCTCGCAGAGCGCCCACCACATCGGTCGGCGCCGGCAGGTGCCCCGGGGTGCCCCGTGCCAGGTGGACGAGGCTGCCGATGGCCCACCCGAGCGCCGCTCCGGCGACCACGTCGAGCGGGAAGTGGGCGCCCACGTACACCCGGCCGATGCCCACCCCCACCGCCACCGCCCACAGCGCCCACCGCACCGGCCGGCGAACGTGGCCGCTCGCCACGGTGGCGATGGCGGCGGCCACCGCGGCGTGGCCGGACACGAACCCGAGGCCGCCCTCGCTTGCCCCTCGCAGCACGACCTCGTCGAGCAGCGCTCCCGGGCGCCCCCGGTCGGCCAGCGACTTGACCACCTTGGCCAGCAGCCACGCCGACAGGCCCGCCACCAGCAGGTCGAGGGCGAGGCGCCGGCGGCGGGCGATGACGGCCACGCCGGCGGCGAGGGGCACGGCGCCGGCCCACCCCGCCTGCATGATGGCGTTGACCGGCGCGAACAGCAGGCTCGGCAGGCGGTTCACCAGGCGGAAGGCGTCGACCTCGACCGGCAGGAGCATCCCACCGCCGGCGAAGAGCGCCACCGTCAGGCCCAGCACGATCCCGGTCACGGCGCGCGCGGCGTCGGCGGGGTGGCGGTAGTAGCGGGTGGCGGGGACGGGCGCGCCGGCCAGCTCGGCGACGACGTCGCCGTCGTCGTGATCGAGGTCGTCCTCGCCCGCCTCGGACGCGGGGTCACGGTCGTCGGTGCGCAGGGGGAGGCGGCGCAGCGCCAGCCACGCCGGGCCCACCGGCAACCAGTAGGTCACGAGGCGGAACAGGATCACCCCGCTCGCCGCCTGACCTGGTGAGACCCCGAGGGCGATGAGCCCGCCGGCCAGCGCCGGCTCGACCAGGCCGATGCCACCAGGGAATGGGGCGAGCGGCGCCAGGGCGGCGACCACGAGGTACAGCAGCACGCCGCCCGGCACCGAGACCCGACCACCCACCGCCGCCAGCGACATGAGGAACGCGGCGGTGGTCATGGCTGTCACCCCGGCGGCCCCGCCGAGGAGCATCGTTGCTCGGCCCGGCCCGCGCACCACGCCGATGAACGCCCGCCGGGCCGACCCCACGCCACCGCGCAGCACCCGGCGCAACGGCGCCGAGGCCACCACGCCGACCACGGCCATGGCCGCGGCGAAGGCGACCATCGGCAGCCACCGCTGCATCGGCCCGCCGGTGCGGGGCATGGCGACCACCAGCCACACCCCCACACCGGCGACCGCGGCAGTGTGGATCACCGCCCCCGCGGTGCCGGTGGCCAGCGCCGCGCCTCTTGCCCGGGCCGGGTCCACGCCCACCGCCCGCAGGTAGGAGGCACTCGCCAGGAGGGCGCCGGTCCTCGGCCACTCCGTGGTCGACACCGCCGAGCCGACCAGCTGGGCGACGACGGTGCGGCCCAGCGCCAGGGGGCGGCCGGAGGAGGCGAGCAGGGCAACGGCGCCCGAGACATAGCCCAGCACCACCGCCGCGACCGTGGCCACCAGCCAGCCGGCCTCGATGCCGCCGAGGGCCCGCACCGTCTGACTCACCCCCGACACGCCCGCTACCACCTGGTAGACGACGGCGCTGGCGAGGGCGGCGACGAGCAGGGTCGGTGGGTGGAGGGGGCGGCGGACCAGCCGCTGGGGGAGCGCCGGTGGGGAGCCGGTGGTGCCGGCAACGGCTGCGGCTACCTCCGCCAGCAGCGCCGGGCTCTTCGCGAGGGCAGCTCGGGTGGGCGGGGTGAGGGCGAGGGGCTGCAGGAGTGGGACGGCCTCGGCCACCGCTGCGGGCCCAAGGCCCTCGACGGCGGCGGCCACCGCCACCTCCGGCCCCACCGCGGCAGCGGCGGTGACCAGCAGCTCGGCGGTGTCGGCGGCCCGGGTCCCGGGCGAGGCACCGGCCTCCGCCCACTGCAGGGAGACCAGCCAAGGCCGGCCGTCATCGTCGACGAGGACGTGGTCGGGTCGAAGCTGGCGGTGGGCGATCCCGGAGCGGTGCAGCAGGGCCACCTGCCGCCACACGGCGCCGAGGAGCTCGTCGTCCCATCGCTCGGCCGGAAGCTCGGCGAGGGGGGTGCCGTCGACTCCTTCGAGTACCAGCAGCCAGTCGGCGCCGGCCGCCACGGTGGAGACCACCACGGGGACCCTCGCCCCCGCGGCGCGGGCCAGGGCCAGCAGGTAGGCCTCGTGCTCGAGCTGCTGTTTGGCGGTGGAGAACGGCGCCTCGTCGCCCGCCTCCCGGAACGCCAGCAGCCGCCAGAGGCGGTGGCCCACCTCCGCGTCCCACTGGTCGCGGCCGATGGCCTTGACGAAGATCCGGCGGCCGTCGGTGGCGCGGCCCACGAACGTCGCCGCCCCCGGCGGCTCCCGACGCCGCTCCACCAACCCCTCGACATCGATGCCGAGGGACCCGACCGCGGCGGTGACGGCCCGCGGGCTGGGGGCGCGAACCGGTGTCCCGCTCAGCCAGCGCACCGCGATGCCCACCCCCCAGCCGAGGGCGGCGCCAGCGACGACGTCGAGCGGGAGGTGGGCGCCGGTGTAGACCCGGCCCACGCCTACCAGGGCCACCAACCCCCACAGCACCCAGCGGGTGCGGCGCCTGGCCGTGGCCGCCGCCACCGTCACCAGGGCGGCGGCCACCGCGGTGTGCCCGGCGACGAAGCCCAGGCCGCCCACGGGCGCGTCGCCGCGGAGCACCACCTCCTCGAGCAGCGCCCCCGGGCGGCCCCGCCCCACCACGTCCTTGACCACCTTGGCCAGCACCCATGCCGTGGTCCCGGCCCCGAGGAGGGCGACCGCCCGGCCCGGCCCCCGCCGGACGAGCGTCACCGTCGACCACGCCACCGCGGCGCCGATCCACCCCAGCTGCATCACCGGCCACAGCACTGGCATGAGGGCGTCGGGCAACCGGTTGACGAGGCCGAAGAGGTCGACCTCGAGCCGGCCGGGGCGGGCGCCGCTGGCGGCCAGCCACAGCCCGACCAGGGCGACGACCGACACCACGAGGCGTGCACGCTCGAGGGGCCGCCACCCCGGCTGCCACCCCGGCCGCCACCCGGTCCGGTTGGCGCGTTCGGCCGGCTCGACGGCCACCGGCGCCGGGTCGTGCCGGCGCAGCCGGAGCCAGGCGACGTAGGTGGGGATGCCGGCCGGCAGGTAGAGGAGGTAGGTGAAGCCCCGGTGGAGCAACACCGCGGCGGTGGCGTCCTCGAGGCCGGCACCCGCCAGGTGGAGGCCCCCCACCAGGCCGAGCTCGACGAGTCCGACGCCGCCCGGGGTGACGGGCACGGCGGTGAGCTGGCGAACCACCGCGAACACCGCCAGCGCCGGCAGTACCCCCACGTCTTCCAGTGCGCCCACGGCGGCCAGCGCCATGCACAGCACACCGAAGAGGCTCAGGTGGTAGGCGAGGGTGGCGCCGGTGAGCCACATCCAGCGGCGCCGGATCAGCCCGCCGGTGTCGGAGCGGAACGCTGCCACCCTCGCGCCCACGTCGGCGGGCGGCACCCACCCCGCCCGCCGCAGCACCGGTGCCGCCACCCGCAGGGCCCTCCGGACGACGGCAATCGCCGGGCGCTCGCCGGTGGCGGCGGCGATCGCCAGGACCACCAGCCCGGCGAGGATGACGAGGGCGACCACCGCTGCGGCGCGCACCTCGTCGCGGGCGCCACCGCTGACGCCCAGCAGGCCCAGCGCCAGTAGGGGCAGGCCCACCTTCACCGCCAGGTTCCACCAGCCGCCGACGAGGATGGCGCGGCCGATGGCAGCCCCACCGAAGCCGAACGACCGGAGCATGGCGACGCTCAACCCCGTCGCCGCCGCCCCGCCGCCGGGCACGGCGTAGGCCACCGACGTGCTGGTGACGTTGACCAGTCCCGCTCGCACCATATCGAGGCCGGGCAGCACCGCCATGAGCGCCAGGAACGACGCCACCAGCGACGCCAACGTCAGCAGCGCCAGGCCCACCAGCTCGGCGGTCGACACCTCGGAGGTGAGGACGGCGCCGGTGGCCGAGATGTCGACGAGGTTGGGGAAGATCGCCCCGAAGATGGCGGCGACCACCGCGGCGCTGGCGAGCCGGCCGGCCACGCGGCCCCACCGTCGCTGTCGTCCCGTCCTGCCCTCGTCGTCGGGCTCGGCAGGCGTCGAGCTCTGCTGCGCCGCAGCCACCCCCACCACGGCCGAAGGCTACGGAGCGCCCTCCCTCCCCAACAAGGGGCCAAAGGGCCCTTCTCGGGGCGCGACCGGGCGGATCGGACCGCCGGGGTGCGGGGCGGCCGGAGCTCCAGCCCGGTACGGTCGAGATCCATGGCCGTACTGCCGCCCATCGGCGCCCACGTGAAGACCGACGACCCCCTGGCGGTGGCCGAGGCCACCGGCGCCGGGGCGGTCCAGCTGTTCCTCTCCGACCCCCAGGGGTGGAAGAAGCCCCAGCCCCGCGACGACGCCGACGCCCTGCGCAACGCCACCATCCCCGTCTACGTCCACGCCCCCTACATCGTGAACCTGGCGTCGCCCAACAACCGGATCCGCATCCCCAGCCGCAAGGTCCTCCAGCAGACCTGTGACGCCGCCGCCGAGATCGGCGCCCGGGCCGTCGTCGTCCACGGCGGCCACGTCACCGCCGACGAGACGGTCGAGGCCGGCGTCGAGCGCTGGGTGAAGGGCATCAAGAGCCTCGAGACCAAGGTGCCGGTGTACCTCGAGAACACCGCCGGCGGCGACCACGCCATGGCCCGCCACTTCGACACCATCGCCCGCCTCTGGGACGCCATCGGCGACATGGGTGTGGGGTTCTGCCTCGACACCTGCCACACCCACGCTGCCGGGGAGGAGATGGTGGGCGCCGCCGAGCGCATCCTCGCCATCACCGGGCGCATCGACCTCGTCCACGCCAACGACTCCAAGGACGCCGCCGGCTCCGGCCGCGACCGCCACGAACACCTCGGCGCCGGCAAGATCGACCCCGACGTCCTCGTCGAGGTGGTGCGCACCGCCGCCGCCCCGGTGATCTGCGAGACGGCCACTGAGGGCGTCAAGGACGACATCGCCTTCCTCACCGAGCGCCTCGGAGGCTGAGCCCTCGCCTTGACCCGCGGGTCAATAGTCTGCGTACCGTTGTTACGAACCGTGCAGAACGGCACGGTTCGGACAACACAGGAGCCCTTCGTGCGCCGAGCTCATCCCCGCCTGCTGGCGGCCGTCACCGCCCCGCTGCTCCTGTTGGGACTGACGACTGCCGTCTCTGCCTCCGACGCCCCCCAGCACGGGTCGGGCCCTGTCGTGGCTTCGCCGGCAGCCGACCAGCAGCCCACCGGCGCCGGGACGTCCGATCGTCCGAACAAGCCCGACCACTCGAACAAGCCCAAGGATCCGAAGGACCCCGACCTCGAGGTGCCCGAGCCCGGCTGGTACGCCGGCTCGACTGGCATCGGTGGGACCGCCCGCTACGACGACGGTGAGTGGGTCCACCAGGACTTCGTCTACGACGACGGCGAGCGGGCCGACAACGCCGCCGACATCGTGGAGGTGCGGGCGCGGGCCGACGATGACGACCTCGTCGTGCGGGTGACCCTCAACACCCTGCGGGACCACGACACCCCCGTCCTCGGCCTGGCACTTGGCTCACCTGGCGGAGAGCCCGTGGACTGGCCCAACGGCGCGGGCGTTTCTTCGCCGTGGGAGCGGTTCGTGACCGTGCTTCCCAACGGCGACTCGGCTGTCCTCACCACCAGCGATGGGGACACGACCCTCGCTACGCCGACCGTCGACCTCGACGCCAACACCGTCGAGCTCATCGTGCCCGGTGCCGCCGCGGACGACCCCGTGCTTCGCCTCACCGCAGGTGCCGGGCTCTGGGGGGACACCTCGTGGACCTCAGCGGGAGTGATCGACCTCGCGTTCAACAGCCACGACCAGGAGCCCAGCGGCGACAACTTCCGAGATGTCGCCCAGGGCGCCGCAATCAGCTCCGGCGACGTGTCCGCCATGCACCAGGACCTCGACGTCACCTCACTGCGCGACGGCAAGGTCGAAGGCCCGGTCCGCGAGCCGGGTCTCTACAACGCCGTGTTCGAGAGCCGCCAGGACCTCGGCGGCGGCTACGCCAGCGGCTTCCCCACCTACCGCGGGAAGTACCAGCCGTATGCCCTTTGGATCCCGGCTGGCGTCGACCTCGACGAGCCCACGCCGCTGATCCTGATCCTTCACTCGCTGGGCCAGATCCACAACCAGTACAACTCCCGCACCATGTACCACCAGATGGGCGACGGGCTCGGCGCGGTGGCGATCACGCCCCTCGCACTCGGCACCGGCGGCTGGTACCTCGACGAGGCCCTCGTCGACACCCTCGAGGCCTGGGTCGACGTCACCGGACGCTTCACGATCGACCCCGAGCGCACCTACTCCTCGGGTTACTCCATGGGCGGCTACGGCACCTACCGCCTCGGCACGCTGCTGCCCGAGCTCCTGGCCGCCGGCGTCTCGTGGGTGGGACCGCCCACCAACGGCATCTGGACCGGCAGCCCGACCACCAACGACCCGGGCCTCACCTATCACCAGCTGGAGAACACCAACCACGTGCCGTTCTTCATCGTCCACGGCACCAACGACGAGCTGGTCCCGGTCCTCGGCGTCACCCGCCAGGCCGAACGCTTCAAGGAGCTGGGACACGAGTACCGCTATGCCCTCCACCCGGGACAGGAGCACTTCAGCTTCGCCATCCTCGACGACTGGAGCCGGGAGCGCACCTGGGTCCACGGGCGCCGCCGGGTCACCGACCCGGCGCGGGTCACCTTCAAGGTCCGCCCCCACACCTGGGCGACCCCATCGGGAGAACGCTTCGTAGCAACCATCGGCCACCTGCGCGACCTCGCCACCGAGCTGGGAGCCGCCTTGGACGGCGCCTACTGGGTGCAGGACGTGGTGGCCGATGGCGACGGGGACGTCACCGGCGAGGTCGACCTGACCTCCCACGCGGTGCGCAACCGCGTCCCCGAGCTGACCGAGGTGATGGCGGTGGCTGTGCCCGGCTCCTCACCTCACGTGCTCACCGGCCAGGACCGCACCTTCCTCCCGGTCACCCCGGAGAACCGGCTCTCCGGCACGCTCAGCGGCGTGGCGTCTCTCACCGTCGATCTGGCCAGCACCGGCCTGCCCCTCGGCGTCGAGCTCGACATCACGACCGACGTCCCCGTCACCATCACCCTCGTCCTTGGCCACCGGCAGCGGACGGTGGACCTCGAGCCGGACAGCTGACAGACCTGACCGACGGGTGGCGGCGGCCACCCGTCGGAGGTTTCTCGTGAGTCAATGCGGGGGATCGTGCTGTCGGGTAGCACGGCGACGTGCGCTGATCCTGAGCCGGCTGATGTCGAGACGAGAGGGGTGCCGTGAGCGAATCGGTCCCGGCCATCGAGGAGATCGACTACCGGCTCGCCGAGTTGCTCCGCGCCCTCGACGTCCTGCGCCGTCGCTTCCTGGAGGAGGCCGCTGCGCACGGCCGCCGTCGCTTCCCCGAGCTGGTGGAGACCGAGCTGGCGGGCTACCCCCTGCGCGTCGAAGCACTGGGGCGGGCGGCGCTCGACGACCTCCGCCGTCGCCTCGACGAGCAGCTCGACGACATGGAGGCCTGCGTCGAAGCCCACCTCGGCGCCGACGACCACTGGGCCCACCTCCTCCGCGGCACCAGGGCCTGGGGCGCGATCGACTCCGGCGAGTACCTCCGCGGCCGGCGGGGGACATGGCTCCGGGCCGCCACCGGGCGCTTCCTCGGTGAGGCCGGCCGACTGCTGGCCGACGTCGGGGTGGTGCGCCCCGGCGACGACCTCCGCTGGTCGCTGCATCGCGACGGCAAGGAGTGGGCCGTCTCCTACTACGGCGACGGCGCCACGCCCTCCGACGAGATGATCGCCCTCTTCACCGCCTACAGCGCCACCTTCGACGAGCTCGTCACCCTCGACCGCCGGCGGGTCGACGGCGTCCAGCGGGCGCGTGAGGCCTCCTGAGCCGACGCCGGCGGGTCAGTCGAAGAGCGTGTCGAGGATCTCCTCCTCCTCCTCCTCCTCCTCCCAGCGGGCGACCTCGCCGTCCCGACATCACACTGGCGGAGAGAGTGGGATTCGAACCCACGGTGAGCCGAAACCCACAACGGCTTTCGAGGCCGCCCCATTCGTCCGCTCTGGCATCTCTCCAGCGGCCGAGGTTACCGGGCGCGTCGTCCGGCGAAGAACGAGGTCAGCGCCTCGGCGCACGCCTCGGCCTCCACGCCGGCCACCACCGTCACCTCGTGGTTGAGCCGAGGGTCGGCGCAGAGGTTGTAGAGCGATCCGACGGCGCCGGCCTTGAGGTCGGCGGCGCCGTAGACGACGGTGCCCAACCGGGCCGCAACCAGGGCGCCGGCGCACATGGGGCAGGGCTCGAGGGTGA
>DATKDW010000006.1 GCA_035512495.1 Acidimicrobiales bacterium | reverse complement strand
GCCTGTCGGTGGGCGTCATCGACGTTGCCGCCGTACTTGAGCTTGGCCCGCACCGCCTCGATGTCGAGGCGCAACCCCCGGATGGCGCGGAGCTTGGCGGCGTGCTCGATGGGGTCGACCGTCCCGCTGCCAGGCTCAAGGTCCGCGAGCTGACGGCGCAGCACCGCGGCCACCTCTTCCGGGTCGTCGAGCACGGTCACCGGGCCCGTCAGCTGCACGGCGCCGTAGTAGGTGGTCGGAATGCCGCGGGCGGGATCTTCGTCGTCGATCGCCTTCCACGCCGCGGGGATGTATGCCCAGTCGCCAGCGACGCTCAGCAGCGCCATGGGCTGCTCGGCTAGCGCGCCGAGCAGCGGGTTCGGCGCAGCCAGGTGCAACCAGACGGTGTCGCCGTCGAGCAGGAACTGAGTGGGAGCGACGACGGGCACGGGGCGACCGGTCCCTGCCGCCACCAGGTGGCCGAAGCCCTGGGCGGTGACGAAATCGCGCCACTCGTCGTCGCCCGCGGCGTCATGCGGGTGGATCAGCACCCGGTCAGTGTGCACCGGAACGCCTGGAGAGTCGGGAAGGGAGGCGTCTACACCTTGATGAAGATCCGTCGCTCGTGCAGCACGTGGCAGAACCACCAGCCGAGAGCCACCCAGATCACACCCCACGTGAGTGAGACGACCGTGGGCCAAGGGACGACTGAGGCGATGACGTCGTCGAGCGGGCCGCGGTGGGGGACGATGGCGGCGAACGCCAGCATGAGCAGCACGTAGACAGCGATGGCGTTGCGCCCCAGCTCCACCAACGGCCGGGTCCAGCGCCGCCATCCCCGCATGTCGATGGCCCACAGGGCGAGGGCGAACCAGCCGAACGACGTGCCGCAGGTGAGCAGCGTGAAGGAGGGGCTCCAGAGCTTCTTGTTGAGCGGTACCCACTGGGCCATCACCAACCCGGCCGCGACGAGGCCGACGGCCCACAGGCCGGCGGTGCGCAGCACGGCCCGGCGGTCGGGCTGTTCGAGGACCCACCGACCGGCGAAGGCGCCCGCCACCACGTTGACGACGCTGATCACCGACTGGGGGATGCCCTCGGTGCGGAAGCCGCCGAAGAACCAGCTGTTGGCGGCGTGGGCGAAGGTCCCGCCGTCGCGCGACCACGGGTCGGCGCCGGGGCCGGCGGTGACGAGGAAGGCTGCCCAGAACCCGAGGACGGTGGCGGCGCACACCGCCACCTGGGCGCGCCAGGGGAGCTTGAGCACCAGCCAGGCCAGGACGTAGGCGATGGCAATGTGCTGGAGCACCCCGGGAATGATGATCGAGAGGTTCTTGGCCGACACGAGACCGATGCCGATGAGGGTGAGCAGCGTCGCTCTTCGGGCCACGCTCCGGCCGGTGGAGGCGCTTGCGGAGAACGGCATCGACGCGCCCACGGCGAAGAGGAACAGGGGGAAGAAGAGGTCGGCGAAGGTGACGCCGTGCCACATCGGGTGCTCGAGCTGAGCGGGCAGGGCGTCGCGCGGGCCCGGGTGCACGGCCAGCAACAGGATGACGATGGCCAGGCCCCGCACGGCGTCGATGGCGAGCACCCGCACCTTGGTGGGTGCGGGCGCGGTCCCCGTCGTGGGTCCGGGGTGGTCGCCAGCGTCGACGACACCGTCTCCGACCGGGGCGACGCCGGCGACGTTGGCCTCGGCCTGCGTCACGCGCCGTCCCCTTCACGGGCGGGGTCGTCGGCCTCCTGGGGCAGGGGTGAGGTCTCCGCCGCCAGCAGGTCGGACATGGTGACGAGCTCGAGGCCCCGGTCGGTGGCGTCGCGGATCATCCGGGGCAGGGCGTCGACCTCGACCTCGCGTCGTTCCCGCGAGGTCGTGGCGTGGTCAGTGTCGGGGTCGAAGGTCCCCCGGCCGATGCCGTCGTGGAGGTCGATGATGTCGCCGGCGCCGAGGTGGGCCTCGACGTAGTCGGCGACCGCGTCGGGGGTGCCCACCCCGGGAGCGCCTCGCTCCACCGACCACAGCAGGGTGTCGTACCCGAGGGCGGCGGCGTACCGGACCGAGGCGCCCGTGAGCTGGCCACGGGGCGGGCGGAACCAGGCGCAGTGTTCGCCGGTCGCGTCCTCGATCGCCTCGTGGGCGCGGGCGATCTCCTCGTACTGGCGCTGGTCGGTCTCGCGGAGGAGGTTCAGGTGAGACCACGTGTGGTTGCCGACCTCGTGGCCGCCGTCGACGACCCGCCGGGCGATGTCGGGGTGGAGGGCGACGTTGTAGCCCATCATCATGAAGGTGCCGCGGGCGCCGTGCTCCTCGAGGATGTCGAGGATGCGGGGGGTGAAGTCGGGGTCGGGCCCGTCGTCGAAGGTGAGGGCGGCCAGGGGGCGCTCGGTCTCGACCGACCAGATGATCCGGTGGGTGCCGGTGCGGGGGTCGAGGGGCTGCTCGAGGCGGACGTCGGCGACGGCGCCTGGCGACTCGGCACTGGCGGTGGCGCGGCCGATCACCACACCGGTGCCCGTGGCCCCGGTCGCGGCCCCGGCGGCACCGATGCCTGCGAGCGCGAGGAAGCGGCGGCGGTCCACGGCCGGAGCGTACCCCCCCTGTCTGTCATCAAACCGCAACATCGGCAACCAACTTGACCGCTTGGTCAAGGCGAGGGGTACCCTCGGCGTGTCCCCGAACGAGACAGGACCTGCCACGCATGGGCTTCCGCTTCGACTCCGTCCCCGCCGTCCGCGACTCTCTCGCCGACGCCAAGTACCTCGCCGACGAGGGCATCGCCGGCGTCGTCTACCTCGCCGACCGGCTCCAGAAGCCCATCCTGGTCGAGGGGCCGGCCGGTACCGGCAAGACCCAGCTGGCCAAGTCCGTCGCCGAGATCACCGGAAGCCGCCTCATCCGCCTGCAGTGCTACGAGGGCCTCGACGAGTCCAAGGCGCTGTACGAGTGGAACTACAAGAAGCAGCTCCTGCGCATCCAGGCCGAGGGCAAGGCCGAGGACTGGTCTCAGATCGAGGAGGACATCTTCTCCGACGAGTTCCTGCTCACCCGTCCGCTGCTCGAGGCCATCCGTGCCGAGGACCCGGTGGTGCTGCTGATCGACGAGGTCGACCGCGTCGAGGTCGAGACCGAGGCGCTGCTCCTCGAGATCCTCTCTGACTACCAGGTGTCCATTCCCGAGCTGGGCACGGTCACGGCCAAGCAGATCCCGATGGTGTTCCTCACCTCGAACAACACCCGCGAGCTCTCCGAGGCCCTCAAGCGCCGCTGCCTCTACCTCCACGTCGACTACCCCGAGCTCGAGCGCGAGAAGGAGATCGTCCTCACCAAGGTCGAGGGCGTCTCCGACAACCTCGCCGACCAGATCGCCCGGGTGGTGCGCTCCATCCGCACGCTCGAGCTCAAGAAGTCGCCGTCGGTGTCGGAGACCATCGACTGGGCCCGCACCCTCGTCCTGCTCGGCATCGAGACCATCGACGCCGAGGTCGCCACCGACACCCTCCACGTCCTCCTCAAGTACCGCACCGACATCCAGAGGGCCGCCAAGGAGCTGTCCACCAACGGCGCCGCCGTCGGCGCCAAGTAGGGCAGCGTGCTCGACCTGCTGGCAGGGTTCATCCAGGAGCTCAGGCGCGCCGGCCTGCCGGTGAGCCTCACCGAGAACCTCGACGCCCACGAGGCCGTCAAGCACATCCCCATCGAGGACCGCGAGGCGTTCAAGTACGCCCTGGCCGCCACGTTGGTGAAGAGCTCGTCGCACTGGAAGGCCTTCGAGACGGTCTTCGAGGTGTACTTCTCGCTGCGCGGGGCGGAGTACCGCATCGATGGCGAGGCCGACGGCGACGCCGCGACCAACGGCGAGCAGGCCGACGGCGAGCTGGGAGACCAGCCCGGCTCCGGCGGCGGTGGTGAGGCCCTCACCGCCGAGGAGCTCGCCGAGATGCTCTATCGGGCCATGATGAACGCCGACGACTCGATGATGCGCGCCGTGGCCAGGCAGGCCGTGCAGCGCTTCGCCGGCATGGAGCCGGGCCGGCCGGTCGGCGGTACCTACTACCTCTACCGCACGCTGCGGAACCTCGATCTCGACGGCGTCGTGGAGCGGATGATGGAGGAGGCCCGCCAACAGGCGGGTGGCGAGCTCACCAGCCTGGAGGAGCGCCTCGAGCGCGACGAGGCCGACCTGCGGGTCGACAAGATGCGCAAGGAGGTCGAGGCCGAGATCCGGCGCCGCCTGGTGGACGACCGGGGCGTGGACGCCATGGCTCGGACGCTGCGCAAGCCCCTTCCCGAGGACGTCGACTTCATGCACGCCAGCCGCGACGAGATGACGGCGCTCAAGCACTCGTTGCAGCCCCTCACCCGCAAGCTCGCCGTCCGTCTCGCTCGCAAGCGCCGCCACGGTCGCAAGGGCCCCCTCGACTTCCGCAGCACCGTGCGGCACTCGCTGTCGTACGGCGGGGTCCCGGCCGAGCCGAAGTTCAAGTACCCCCGCCCCGCGAAGCCCGAGATCTTCGTGGTGGCAGACATCTCCGGATCGGTCGCCGCCTTCGCCCGCTTCACCCTCCAGCTCGTCTACGCCATCAGTGGCCAGTTCTCGAAGGTGCGCTCGTTCGTGTTCATCGACGGGATCGACGAGGTCACCAGCTACTTCGAAGGGGTGGAGGACATCAACGAGGCCGTCCACCGGGTGAACACCGAGGCCGACGTGATCTGGGTCGATGGGCACTCCGACTACGGCCACGCCCTCGAGGTCTTCTGGGAGCGCTACGGCCACGACGTGGGCTCCCGCACCACGGTGCTGCTCCTCGGCGACGCCCGGAACAACTACCACGCTTCGGCGTCGTGGGTGCTCAAGGAGATGGCCCACAAGGCCCGCCACCTGTACTGGCTCAACCCCGAGCCGAGGTCCTACTGGGACACCGGCGACTCGATCGTGGGGGAGTACGGCGCCCACTGCGACGGCGTCTACGAGTGCCGCAACCTGCGACAGCTGGAGCGCTTCGTCGAGGTGCTGGCCTGACCACCCGGCTGCTCCTCCTCCGCCACGGCGAGTCCGAGGTCCAGGCCGCGGGCGTCGTCGGGGGGCCGAAGGGGTGCTCGGGCCTGTCGGCGCTTGGGCGGGCGCAGGTGGCGGCGCTGCGCCATCGTTGGGAGCGGCACCCGCCTGGTGCCGACGTGTTGCTCTCGTCGACGCTGCCCCGTGCGGTCGAGACCGCCGAGCTGCTGGCACCGGCGCTCGGTGGGCTCCCCGTCGAACAGCGAGAAGACCTCTGCGAGCTTTTCCCGGGCGAGTCCGACGCCATCACCTGGGAGGAGTTCCGAGCGCGCTACCGGCCCGACGGCTGGTCGTACGACCCGCACCGACCCATGGCCCCCGGCGCCGAGAGCTGGGTCTCGTTCCAGCAGCGAGTCGCCAGCGCCCTCGACACCGTGGCCCGGCTGCACCACGGCCGCACGGTCGTGGTCGCGTGCCACGGCGGGATCATCGACGGGTCGATGCACCACCTGCTCGGGCTGCCGGTCACCGGTCCTCGCAGCTGGCTGGTCACCAACTCGTCGGTCACCGAGTGGGCCATGACCGACGCTGATGACGGCGAGCCCGGCGGCCGGGCGTGGCGGCTCCTGCGCTTCAACGACGCCGCCCACCTCGAGGGCGTACCTCTCGGCGAAGCAGGCAGCTGACGCGGGAGGTCGGCGTCAGACGGAGGCAGCCTGCCGGGCGGCGACGGCGTCGGCGAGGTCGGTGACGAGGCCGGGGTCGGTCGGCTCACCCAGGTTCAGCGCATAGACGAACGAGGCCACCTCGGCGGTGCGGAGGAACACGAAGTCGAGGTGGGCGGAGAACTCCTGGCTCTCGGCGCTGAGGACGATCGCGATGGTGAGCAGGAGGCTCTCGTCGCCGAAGGTGGGGAAGTCGTCCACGAAGACGATCTCCTCGAACCTGACGTCGACGCCCTCGAGCTCCTCGTCCGAGGTGAACCTCTCCTCGAACGCTGCCCGCAGGCAGGGGATGGTCTCCTCGGCGCGCAGCCGGTCGAAGATCTCTGCGGGCACCTCCTCGTCGTCGTAGATGCTGGTGCCCGACGACACGGTCTGCTTGAGGGCCTCGGGGTTGGAGAACTCCGGCGAGTCGGCCTCGTCCACCTGGCGCTCCTCGATCTCGTCGAGATCGAGGCCGAGGCACTCGCCGAGGACGTCGTCGTCGTCGTCCTCCGCCGTTGGGCCAGCGACCCAGCCCTCGGGAAGGTCGGCCAGCTGGAGGTTGACCTCGGCGGCGACGCCGGGCCCGACACCGTCGCCGTCCGACGTGGTGGTCCCGTCGACGGTGGTGGTGGTCTCGTCGGTGGCCGTGGTGGTGTCGTCGCCGTCGTCACTCCCGCAGGCGGCGAGGACGAGGGACAGGACGAGCAGCCCGGCCACGGGGCGGGCGCGACGACGGAGCAGCGGTGAGGTCGGCATGGTCGAGACCCTACGGCAGGCGGGCGAGGCGCCCATCCTTCGGCCCGAGGATCGCGCGCATGCTCACGGCCGTGCTCGACTCCACCTGACGACCGGGCTTCGGCGCCTCAGCGGCAGGACCGGCAGCGCTGCTTGGGGTCGTGGGTGTGGCCGTCGCCGGCGTGGTCGAAGTAGGTCTTGCCGTCCACGCTGTACACGGTGCCTGCACTCTGGAAGACCTTGGGGTCGCCGGCGGGCCACTCGCCCGGCGTGTAGCGCTTGGCTCCGTCGACCTTGAGCATCCGCCCGGCGCCCTCGTTGCCGACCTCGTCGCGCCCGCGCCCGCTGGAGTCCCAGAAGACCTCGGTGAAGTCGGCGATCACCGAGTAGCTGTTGGGGGTCAGCTTGATGCCGACCGTCCCCACCGGCCCGGCCAGGAACGGCGCATCCCAGAAGCCTTGGGCCATGGTCGCGGGCTTCAGGTTGGGGCCCGCTCGGTGGATGCCGCTGAAGAGGAGGCTGAACGCCGGCTCCCGCACCAGGATCTGGGTGCCCTCGTCGCCGTCGTTGGCGTTGGGTCGAGCGTGGTGGAACTCCTGGTAGGGGGCGGTGTCCTGCAGGTTCGCCGCCGGCACCGGGAGGGGGCTGATCCCGAAGGCGTTGGCCCACTGGGCCTGGTCGTACGTCCGACCGAAGAAGGTGGTGTCGGTGAGGGCGGTGCCGGTGATGAACCACTCGGGGAAGTACTGGTTCTGGGTCGCCGCCTTGGTGAGGAAGATCGGGTAGATCGGGTCGCAGACGCACGCGATGTTGTTGACCCCGGCGGCCTTCATCTGGGCGATGAGGTTGGTGGCCTGGGACTGCCCCTGGGCGGCGTCGTAGGTGTAGGCCACCTTGGCCGCGAGCTTCACGCCGTAGCGGGCCAGCTCCTTCTCGTAGTAGGCGACCGCGTCCTTGGCTCGGGGGTTGAGGCGGTTGCCCACGCCCTCGATGTAGATGAGGCCGAACCTGCGCTGATCGGTGGGCACGCCGGCGACGGTGCCAGTGTGCGCGGCGGGCTTGCCGGCCAGGCGCTTGCCGATGTACTCCGCCATCTGCTGGTAGTACTCCTCCAGCTGCGGCAGGATCGAGTACACGTGCGGTGCGTTCTGCTGGTAGAAGCCCGCGGGCTCGCTGGTGGTGCAGACGCAGATGATCCCCCGTGCCGCCAGCTCGGTGGCGGTGACGGAGGCGGCGCCGATGACGGCGAAGGGCTTGAGGTCGTTGTCGATCTTCACCGCGTCGGCCCGCAGGGCGGCCTCGTCGTCGGTGGCGGCGCTCGACTCGAAGAAGGCGACCTTGACGTCTCGCCCATAGGTCTCGTAGTGCTGGTTGAAGTACTGGGTGAGCGCCCGCGCCGTCTCCATGGTCTGGGGTCGTGGGTCGTCGGCCCCGATGGCCCTGAGGGTGGCCTCGGTGGCGGCGCTCGAGTTCGGGAAGTAGTAGACGAGCCTGATCTCGTCGGCGGTCACGCCCTTGTGGGTGGCGCCGCCGTTGTCGCCACTGAAGATGGGGACGCAGGGCGGGGCGTAGAACGAGAACGACGGCATGGCGCCGTCCTCTCGGCACACCGTGTTGGCCGGAGGTGCACCGCCACCGGGACCTGCGGTGCCGCTGCCGCTGGTTCCGGGACCGCCGGCCCCGCTGTTGCCGCCGGTCGAGCTGCCCGTTCCACCCGTTCCCGAGGTACCACCACCCCCGCCGAACTCGCCGGAGCCGCCGACGTCGGAGGTGTCGTCGGTCCCGAAGCCGGTGCTCGTGTCGCTGCCGCCACGACCACCCGCTGCGTCGGTCCCGTCGAAGCTGTCACCGGTGGCGGCAACGTCCTGGCTGCCGGGGCCGTCGGCGGGCGCCAGCACCACCAGCAGCACCAGTACGGCCACCACGGCAATGGCCGGCCCGTAGCGGTCGAAGATCTCACGCATGGTCAGGTTCATCTCGGCTCCCCAGCGTCGTTGCAGGCAAGTTTCGCTGTCTCGTGGCGGGTTACCTGCCGGACAGGAGAATTATTTTCTCGCGCCGAGCAGGAACCTGCGGCGGTCACGCCGAAACCCCGAGGTGGACCGCCCTGGTGGCGGTGCTCGTCGGCACCAGGGGGACCAGGGTGGAGAAGCGCAGGTCGGCAGGCGTGGCGGCGGCGGTCGACGCCGCGGTCCGCCATCCGGACGCGAAGGTGGGGATGACGGCCTTCGCCGGCGTCCTCTCGTTCCTCATCTTCGTCGGCTTCGTCTTCCCGGCGCCGCCCGCCATCCTCTTCCTCGGCGCCGTGCTCGGCTCGCTCTCGGCGCTCACCGCCATGGGCCTGGTGCTGATCTACCGGGCCAACCGGATCATCAACTTCGCCCAGGGCGACCTGGGAGCCCTCGCAGGTGTCCTGGCCGTCTCCCTGATCGGCGGACCGCGGATCGGCTTCTTCCCCGCCGTGCTGCTCGGGCTGATCGCCGCCCTGCTCATCGGGGCGCTGGTGGAGATCGTCTTCGTGCGGCGCTTCGCCAAGGCACCACGGCTCATCCTCACCGTCGCCACCATCGGGATCGCCCAGCTGCTCGCCGCCGGGCAGCTCGGCGTTCCGGTGCTCTTCGGCTTCAGCCTGGCGCCCCAGGACTTCCCGACCCCGCTCGACTTCTCCTTCGCCTGGGACCCGGTGGTGTTCCGCGGGAACGAGGTCTTCGCCATCCTCGTGGTGCCGCTGGTGGTGGTGGGCCTGGGTGCGTTCTTCCGGTTCAGCCGCTTGGGCATGGCGGTCCGGGCATCGGCTGAGTCGTCCGACCGGGCGCTGCTCCTCGGCATCCCGGTGAAGCGGATCGGCACCTACGTCTGGATCCTCGCCGCCGCCCTCTCCGGGGTGGCCGCCCTCCTGCGGGCCCCGATCGTGGGCGTGTCGATCGGCACCGTGCTCGGCCCCGGCCTCCTCCTGCGAGCGCTGGCGGCGGCGGTCATCGGACGCATGCAGAACCTGCCCGTCACCTTCGCCGCCGCCATCGTGCTGGGCATGGTCGAGCAGGCGGTGGTGTGGTCGACCGGCCGCACCCTCATCGCCGACGTCGTCCTCTTCTTCGTCATCGTGGCGGCGCTCCTCTTCCAGCGTCGGGGCGACATCTCCCGCGCTGTCGAGCGAGGCCAGTCGTCGTGGCAGGCCATCGGGGAGATCCGCCCCATCCCCCCCGAGCTGATCCGGCTGCCCGAGGTCCGCTGGGGGTCCTTCGGGATGCGCGCCCTCGTGATCGCGGTCCTGATCGTGCTCCCGCTCGGCTTCGGACCCGGGACGGTGAACCTGATGTCCTACGCCCTGATCCTCGGCATCCTGGCCATCTCCCTGCTCATCCTCACCGGGTGGGCCGGCGAGATCAGCCTCGGGCAATGGGCCTTCGCCGGCTTTGGGGCCGCGGTGGCCGGCACCGTGGCACAAGGTGGGGGCAACTTCTTCGTGGCCCTCGGCCTCGCCGGCCTGGCCGGGGCGGCCGTCTCCATCGTCATCGGGTTGCCCGCCCTGCGCATCCGCGGTCCCTTCCTCGCCGTGGCCACCTTCGGGTTCGCCCTCGCCAGCTCGTCGTTCTTCTTGAACCAGGAGTTCTCGTTCTTCGCCTGGTACGTCCCCGACCCGTTCCAGCGGATCCTCCGGCCCGACCTCTTCGGCCGCTACGACCTGGAGTCGGAGACGACGTACTACTACGTGGTGCTGGCGCTCCTCGGCCTCGTCATGCTCTCGGTGCGGTCGCTGCGCCGGAGCCGCACGGGGCGGGTCCTCGTCGCCACCCGGGAGAACGAGCGGGCGGCGCAGGCGTTCGGCGTCAACCTCATCCGTGCCCGCCTCACCGGCTTCGCCCTGTCGGGCTTCTTCGCCGCCCTCGCCGGCGGGCTGTTCGCCCTGCACCAGCACAACATGATCCGCAGCCAGCTGCAGCCGGCGGAGAGCATCGCCCTGTTCAGCATCGTCGTCTTCGGTGGGCTGGGCTCGATGGCCGGGGTGCTGCTCGGGGTGGCGTGGTTCTCGGTGCTCACCTACGCCGTGGCCTCACCGACCCTGCGGTTGCTCACCACCGGCTTCGGCCTCCTGATCATCCTGCTCGTCCTGCCCGGCGGGCTCGGCCAGCTCGTCTACGGCGCTCGCGACTCGGTGCTGCGACGGGTGGCGCGCCGTCGAGGCCTGGTGGTGCCAAGCCTCATCGCCGACGTGCGGGAGGACGATGTCGACGCCGCCACCGCCGCGGCAGCCGAGGAGGCCCACATCCCCGAGCTGGCCGACGATCCTGACGACCGAGCGGAGGTGCCGGTCCCGTGACGCTGGCCCCGGAGGCACCGCTCGTCGAGCCGCCCGACCTCGCGCGGGTCGGCCTCATCACCCGGTTGCGCGGCATCTCGCTGCGCTCGTCGCTCCTGCCGCTCGGCATCCTCTTCGGGCTGAACGCCGTCGACGAGCTCGACCGCAGCGCCTTCAACGTCCTCATCCCCGAGATCCAGAAGGCCTTCGGCCTCAACCTGCAGGGCATCCTGTCGCTCGTCGGCGTCGTCACCTTCCTCGCCCTCGGCGGGCAGGTGCTCGTCGGCTACTACGCCGACCGGTTCAGCCGCACCCGGATGGCCATCGCCGGCGCCGCCGCATGGGGCACCTTCAGCCTCCTCACCGGCCTGGCACCCATCGTCCTCATCCTGGTGCTGGCGCGAGTGGGCTCGTCGCTCGGCAAGGCCGTCAACGACCCCACCCACAACTCGCTCCTGGCCGACTACTACGAGCCGCCGGACCGCGTCACGGTCTTCTTCTCCCACCGCATCGCCAACAACGTGGGTCAGGTGCTCGGGCCCGTCCTCGCCGGTGGCCTCGCCCTCGCCTTCGGCTTCCGGGCGCCGTTCATCCTCTTCGCCATCCCCACCTTCGTCTTCGTCGTCCTGGCCGTGCGGCACCTGAAGGAGCCGGTGCGCGGCGGTCACGAGCGCCGTGCCGCCGGCGGCAACGACGCCCAGGTGGCCACCGAGGAAGCTCCCCCCACCTTCGGCGAGGCATGGCGAGCGTGCATGCAGGTCCGCTCCCTCCGGCGGGTCTTCTACTCACTGCCCTTCATCGCCGGCTCGCTCGTCGGCGTCGGGTCGCTCTACTCGCTGCTGTACGAGGAGCGCTTCGGCCTCAACGAGCTCGAGCGCGGGTTGATCTTCGGCGCGGCTGAGCCGGTGCAGGCGTGCGCTGCCATCTTCATCGGCATCCCGCTCGCCACCAGGCTCTTCCTCAAGGACCCCGGCCTCATCCTCCGCCTGCTCGGGTCGCTGTCGCTCATCATCGCCGCCGGCCTGGCCGGCCTGGCCCTCATCCCCACGCTGCTCGGCGTCGTCCCGATGCAGATGGTCGTCAGCGGTGCCGGCGCCATCGTCACCCCTGGCATCTACGCCGTGCTCTCGACCGTGCTCCCGCCCCGGGCGCGGGCCATGGGCTTCGGCATCGGCGCACTCTGGGCCATGCCCGGGGCCCTGGTGCTGCTGTTGGTCGGCGCCGTGGGGGAGCGGGTGGGCCTCACGGGTGGCATCTTGATGCTCGTCCCGGTGTTCCTCACCGGTGCCCTCATCCTGGCGTCTGGCGGCCGCTTCGTCGCCGAGGACATCGAACGGGTGCGGCTCTCCGCCCTGGCGCAGTCGGAGACGCTCCTCAGCCGCGAGCGCGGCGAGGGGGCGTTGCTGATGTGCCGCGACGTCGACGTCTCCTACGGCCAGACCCAGGTGCTCTTCGGCGTCGACTTCCACGTCGACGAGGGGGAGATCGTGGCCCTCCTCGGCACCAACGGCGCCGGCAAGTCGACCCTGCTCAACGCCATTTGCGGGCTGGTGGAGCCCGGTGGCGCCATCGTCTTCGACGGGCGCGACATCACCACCCTCCCGGCCAACGCCACAGCCGCGGCGGGCATCGTGATGATGCCCGGCGGCAAGGGCGTCTTCCCTACCCTGACCGTGGCCGAGAACCTCGAGCTCGCAGGATGGCTCTTCCAGAAGGACCCGGAGCACGTACGCCAGGCGACGGAGCAGGTCCTCGAGTACTTCCCCATCCTCCGGGAGCGAAGCGACCAGCGGGCCGGCAACCTCTCTGGCGGGGAGCAGCAGATGCTGACCCTCGGGCAGGCGTTCATCGCCAAGCCTCGCCTGCTCATGATCGACGAGCTGACCCTCGGGCTGGCGCCGGTCATCGTCGAGCAGCTGCTCGGCATCGTGCGCGCCATCCACGCCACCGGCACGACGATCATCCTGGTCGAGCAGTCGGTCAACGTCGCCATCACCCTGGCCGAGCGCGCCGTGTTCATGGAGAAGGGCGAGGTCCGCTTCGACGGACCCACCGCCGAGCTGCTCGACCGCCCCGACGTGCTGCGCGCCGTCTTCCTCCAGGGAGCGGGGAGCATCGACGGGCCCACCGCGTCAACGGCGCCAGCTGCCACCTCGGTGCGCCCCCGGCACCGGTTCGCAGCCGTCTGCGAGTCCTGCGGGATCGAGCACGCTCCCGTCCTCGAGGTGCACGAGATCGGCATCAACTTCGGGGGGATCCGAGCCGTCGACGATGTCTCCTTCTCCGTCCGGGAGGGTGAGATCCTCGGCCTCATCGGACCGAACGGCGCCGGCAAGACCACCGTGTTCGACCTCATCTCCGGCTTCCTCACCACCAGCACCGGCCGGGTGGTGCTCGGCGGGGAGGACGTCACCGAGCTCGGCCCCGACGTCCGGGCCGTCCGGGGGCTCGGCCGGTCGTTCCAGGACGCCCGGCTGTTCCCCTCGATGACCGTCGCCGAGAACCTGGCCATCGCCCAGGAGCGCCACATCCGCACGCGCGATCCGCTGGCGGCTGCGCTCGGCTCGCCGGCGACCAAGGTGTCGGAGCGGCTCGTCCGGGAGCGGGTCGACGAGCTGATCGAGCTGATGAACCTCGAGGCCTTCGCCAACAAGTTCGTGTCCGAGCTGTCCACCGGCAGCCGACGGGTCGTCGATCTGGCGTGCACCATGGCCCACCAGCCGAAGGTGCTCCTCCTCGACGAGCCGTCGTCGGGCATCGCCCAGCGCGAGACGGAGGCACTGGGGCCGCTGCTGTTGCAGATGCGAGACCGCACCGGAGCTGCCCTCCTCCTCATCGAGCACGACATGCCACTGATCACGGGCGTGGCCGACCGCATGCTGGCGCTCGAGCTCGGGAGGGTGATCGCGAGCGGTGATCCCGAGGAGGTCGTGGGCGACGCGCGGGTGATCGAGTCGTACCTCGGCGGCGACGGGGCGGTGATCCACCGTTCGGGCGCAGGCACGACGTCGGAGGTGAGGAGCTCCCCGAGCCGGGCCCGCCGAACCCGTCCGCTGGTGGCGGGCCGCCCCGATGCGACGGATGGAGGTTTGCGGTGAGGTCTGGGAAGAGGGCTGTCGCCGGTGTGACCGTCGCTGGTGCCCTCCTGCTCCTGGCGGGTGGGGCGCTCGAGGCGCAGGAACGTCAGGTCGATGTCGGCTGGTGGACGAGGTCGCCGGCCCAGGGCGCACCAGACGGGGGCTTCGCCGTGGCGAACGCACCCGACGGTCCGCTCACGGTGGCCGCGCTCGCCGTGCCCGGCTCCGACGGGGCGACCTCGGCATCGCTCGAGGTGGTCGAGACCGGTGGCCTCGGTCAGGACGGTGCCAGCATCGAGGTGTGCGTGGCGTCTACGCCCTGGACGCCAATCGAGGGCGGCGCACTGGCCGACGCGCCAGAGGCCGACTGCGACGCTGGGCAGGCGACGCTTGAGCGCGACGGACCATCGGCGCGCTGGCGAGCCGACCTCACCGGTCTCCTCGCCGGCACGGTCGGCGATCTCTCGGTGGTGCTCCGACCCGCTCAGGGAGAGGGGCCGATCGGGCCGAGTCCCTTCGACGTGCGCTTCGCCCAGCCGTCGTTCACGGTCGTCGGGGTGCCGAGTGGGTCCACCGGCGGCGATGGTGGAACGGATGAGCCGTTCGCGCCGTCCGATCCCTCCGACGGCTCCGCCGCGCCGTCAGAACCTGCGCCGTCCTCGTCGGGTGGCTTCGACTCGGGCACGAGCACCCCCTTCGGGGTGCCGGCCGCTCCCTCCCCGGCCATCACCCCCGGGGCCCCGGTCGAGTCGGCGCCACAACCCCTCGGGGTCGTGGAGGACGGGGTGACCGCGCCCGCCGGTGCCCTCACCGCCCCTCGACCGCTCATCGGTTCCACCGACGTCGAGGCGAGCGCGCAATGGGGCCAGGCGCTGGCCTTCGTGCTGGTGTCCCTGGTGGCAGCCATCGCCGCCGGTGGGGCCAACCGATGGCGCCGGCTCAACGGCCGACCCGCCTGAGGTCGGGCCCACCCGTTCAGGTGTGGTGGATGGTGTCGAGCACGTCGTCGAGGTAGCCGAAGAGCGCTGGTCGCCCGGCACCGGAGCGGAGCTGGAGGGCGAGTCGGCGGCTCCGGGCGACGATGTCGCGTGCGGCCCGTCCCGGCCACGGCCGGGGGAGCAGCTCGGGAGGGAGGTAGGGGTCGATCGAGGAGCACCGGCCGTAGCGCAGGGCCATGGTGAGGGCGAGGGGGAGGAAGTCGGAGTCGGTGATCCGCTCTCGCCGATCCCGCTGGGCTTCCAGGGCCTCGGGCACGCCGGCGTGGGTGGCGACGAACGCCTCGTAGCGCGCCGCCACCTCCTCGAGTGGCCAGAGCGAGGCGGCGAGGGCGCGAGGGTCCCGCACGCCGCCCACCTCGAGGTCGTCGGTGCAGGCCAAGGTGAGGGTGTCCTCCACCCCCAGGCGCTTCGCCGCGGCGCGCAGCTCGTCCTCCCAGGGGTGCGGCGAGGCGTAGAGGCCGCCCTGGATTGGTGCGCCGCCGAGGGAGAGGATCGTGTCGCGCACGGCGTCGCGGGCGGCGCGTCGGGCCTCCGGGATGGCGAAGGCGGCCAAGCGCCAGCGGCGGTCCCAGCCCCGGCCGGCGGCGTCCTGGGCGAAGGCGCGGCGCAGGCGGAGGTGCTGCTCGGCGAGGCGAGAGGCGCCGGCCTCGGTGGCGGTGTAGACGGCGCTGCGTCCCGCCCCCTGGCGCTCGAAGAGGCCCTCGGTGACGAGGCGACGCAGGCACGATCGCACCTGCTCGGCGGTCTGGCCACAGGCCTCGGCCACCGGGAGGATCTCCTCGG
>DATKDW010000005.1 GCA_035512495.1 Acidimicrobiales bacterium | reverse complement strand
CGGATCACCGAGGCGCTGCTGGCGTGCGGCGCCACGGTGCTCGCCGTCGAGCTCCACCCCGATCGTGCGGCGGGCCTTCGATCTCGCTTCGCGGGCGCAGCGGTCGTCGTCATCCGGGCCGACGCCACCGATCTGCGCCTGCCGAACCGGCCCTTCAAGGTGGTGGCCAACCCTCCCTTTGGCGCTGCGACCGCGCTCCTCCGACGCCTCACTGGACCTCGAAGCGCCCTGGAAGCGGCCAGCATCGTCCTGCCGGCGTGGGCCGCGGCACGCTGGACAGCCGGGCGCGGCGTCGGCGGCATGACGTCCAAGCGCCTCTTCGAGATCCGGCACCTCGGCCACGTGCCCCGGCACGCCTTCCGACCACCCCCGCCCGCCGACGCCGCTCGAATCCTCATTCGCCGCACCGAGGCCGGACGGTAGGAGGCGGAGCCGTCGCCCCAGCGCATTGCCCCCACCACCCGCCCGTTGTGACACCTCCGGGTGGCGCTGGTATCGTCGCTCGGTCCCTCGAGAACGTGGATGGAACAGCTGTGGCCAACATCAAGAGCCAGATCAAGCGCAACAAGCAGAACCTCGTCCGCCACGAGCGGAACAAGGCCGTGCGCACCGAGCTCAAGACCCGGGTGAAGAACGCCCTCTCGGCCGCCGAGGCCGGTGACGACAACACCGCCGAGGCCAGCCGCCTGGCCGTCACGCGCATCGACAAGGCCGCCGCCAAGGGCGTGATCCACAAGAACGCCGCCGCCCGTCGCAAGAGCCGCCTCGCCAAGCGCGTTGCGGCCAGCGGGGCAACCGAGTCCTGATCGGGCGCTCGGCCCTAGGCCGAGCCCGCTGAAGCAGCCTGCGAGCACCCACCCTGGCGGTGGGTGCGCTCGCGTCGAGGGTTCGGTCAGCGCCGGCTGCGGGCGCCGAGGCGGCTGAGCCGGGCGACGAGCACCTCCATCACCAGCCCATCGGGCCAGCCCTTGGTGCCGCGCAGGTCGAGGTCGGCTCGGGCCAGCAGGTCGATCGCCTCGGCGACCCCCTCGGTGCCGAGGCGCCGGGCCTGGGTGAGGGCCTTCTTGGCCGGAAAGGTCGAGCCCTTGATGCCGAGGGCCTGAGCGGCTGCCGCCTCGTCGGCGATCCCCGCGCCGTCGAGGCGCAGGATGCGGGCGTAGTGGCCGTGGAGCACGGCCATGAGCTGGAGCGGGTGCCGGCCGCCGGCCTCGAGCATCCGGTGGAGGGTGGCGATCGCCTTCTGGGTGTCGCCGCCGTCGATCGCATCGGTGAGGTCCCACGGCGGGACGGACCCTGCCTCGCCCATGAAGGGCTCGACGTCATCGGCGGTCACCCGCGCCCCGGCGCCGTAGGCGGCGGCGAGGGCGTCGAGGAGGCTGGAGAGGCGCCCGAGGTCCTCACCGAGGTGCCGGTCGAGGAGGTCGACGGCGGCCCGCTCGAGGCGCACCGGGGCGTCCTTGAGGTGCTGGTCGAGCCAGGCGCCTCGACCCTTCCGGTTGGCCGGCACCCCCGCGTCGACCACGTGGCCGACCGCCTTCACCGCCGGCGTCAGCTTGCGGGACATGGGACCGCCGCCCCCGGCGACGAGCACCAGGGAGGTGGACGGGAGGGGGTCGGCCAGGTAGCGGAGGATCGGTTCGAGGGCGTCGGTGCTCCAGGCCCCGACGTCCCGGGCGACGACGACGCGACGGTCCGTCAGGAACGGTGGGGTCTGGGCGGCGTCGGCCACTGCCGCCGCGCTGCCCTCCTGGTCGTCGGGGTCGGCGGTGTGGTCCTCGACCACCAGGCTTGCGTCACCGTCGCCCACCAGCTCGGTCACGAGGGCGCGCACCGCCTCCGATCGCAAGACGGCGTCGTCACCCTTGACGAGGTAGGCGGCCAGCGGTTCAGCCACGCGACACCTCGTCTCCGACGAGGGCGGCAACGACGTCGGCCACCCGGCGGGCGCCCCGCACGTCGTGGGCGCGGAGGATCCGGCAGCCGCCGATGACGCCGATGGCATGGGCGGCGTGGCTGGCCTCCCGCCGCTCCTCGGTCCCGAGGTCGAGGAGCGTTCCGAGGAAGGTGGCGTTCGAGGCCGACAGGCACAGCGGGTACCCGAGCCCGGCCAGGACCGACGACCCCCGCAGGAGGGCGATCGACTGCCGCCACGTCTTGCCGAGGTCGAGGCCGGCGTCGATGACGATGCGGGTCGGCGGCAGCCCGGCAGCCTCGGCGCTGCGGCCTCGCTTGGCCAACGACGCCGCCACCTCGGCCACCGTCGCGACCCCTACGTGAGTGGTGATCACCGTCGCCCCCGCTGCTGCGGCAACCGCCAGGTAGTCCGGGTCGGCGAAGCCGCTGCGGTCGTTGGCCACCACGGCACCGGCCCCGTAGGCGGCCCGTGCCACCGAGGCGCGCGAGGTGTCGCACGAGAGCGGCACCTCGAAGCGCTGGTGGAGGGCCTCGACGGCCGGGACGACGCAGTCGAGCTCCTCCTGCTCGCTCACCCCGGCACCGGCCCCCGGGGAGGGCCCCCCGACGTCGAGGACGTCGGCGCCCTCGGCCACCAGCTGCTCGGCCTGTCGGTGGAGGTGGTCGAGGCTCCGGACCTCCCCGTGGCCCGAGGACGGGTCGGAGGGATGGCGGAGGATGCCCATGATGAGTGCCCGCGAGGTGACGTCGTGGGAGCGGTCGCCGAGCTGGAGCTGCATCGGCGGCCGACGCTACCCGGGCGGTCCGGCCGGGCCGACCTCGACCTCGAGGGTCGGGCGCGCCGCGGTGACCTCGATGACCAGATCGCCGACGGTGACCGGGCCCGCCGGCACGACGGCGTCGCGGATGCGGTGGTCGGCGGGAGCGAGGACGGTGCCGACGGCCAGCCTCCTCCGCAGGATCAGCACGGTCGAGGCCGTCGGCCGCGTGCCGCGGCGCACCACGAGCACGTCGACGCGATCGATCCCGGCGAGCCGCAGGCGGTCGAGCAGGCGGCCCGGGTCGGCGTCGTCCACCACCAGCACCACCCC
>DATKDW010000004.1 GCA_035512495.1 Acidimicrobiales bacterium | reverse complement strand
CGGCCTCGGTGGCGGTGTAGACGGCGCTGCGTCCCGCCCCCTGGCGCTCGAAGAGGCCCTCGGTGACGAGGCGACGCAGGCACGATCGCACCTGCTCGGCGGTCTGGCCACAGGCCTCGGCCACCGGGAGGATCTCCTCGGCCCGGAGCGTGCCGGCCTCGTCGGCCATCCCGAGGACCAGGACCCTGGTCGGTATCTCCACGGTCGTTTCCAGCACGACCGCCATCCTCACCGACCGACTGGGGGGCGTCAAGGTCGCGGGCCGCCGGCGTGATCAAGTAGGAGAAGGGTCGGCGGTCAGCCGTGCAAACCACACTCCGTCTTTTCGCGGCCGGCCCAGCGGCCGGCGCGGGGGTCGTCGCCCTCGGCAACCGGGCTGGTGCACGGCTGGCAGCCGATGGAGAGGTAGCCCTGGTGCAGCAGCGGGTTGACCGGCACGTCGTGATCGGCGATGTAGGCGGCGACGTGGGCGTCGGACCAGGCAGCGATGGGGTTGACCTTGACCAGGCCCCGCACGTCTCGACCCACGATGGGCGAGCCGGCGCGGGCGGCAGACTCGTCGCGGCGCAGGCCGCTCATCCAGGCGAGCTTGCCCACCAGCGCCCGGTCGAGCTGGCCGACCTTGATGGCGGAGCAGCAGTTCTCGGGGTCGATCTTCCAGAGCTCCTCGTCGTGGGGGAGCGTGGTCATGACCCGAAGGTTGAGGCCGTAGCGTCGCCGCACCGCCTCGACGGTGTCCAGGGTCTCGGGGAAGTGGTAGCCGGTGTCGATGAAGACGACCTCGAGCGACGGCTCGACGCGGGTGGCAAGGTCGACCAGGACGGCGTCGGTCATCGAGGCGGTCATGCACAGGTACGGGTGGAAGGTGTCGACCGCCCAGCGGATGATGGCCGAGGCGGGCTGGCCCTCGAAGCGTTCGTTGAGGGTGGTGAGGTCGTCGTCGCTGAGGTTGGGGCCCGCCGGGCGCAGCCCTACGGGCGTGGCCGAGCGGTCGTCGTCGGTGAGCGTCACGTTGCGCACTCCGAGTCGCCGATCTCCGTGACGTAGGGGCCGGTCTCGCCGAAGTCGATGTAGAACTCGGGGTCCTCCTCCGGCGTGGGGAAGTGGTCGAGCTCCTTGAGGGTGGTGCCGACCTCGCCGGCGCCACCGACGCGGTCGAGCCAGGAGGCGAAGGTCTCGCCCGCCTCACGCTCGCCGGCGTAGCGCCCGACCACCCGCACCGTGGCCTCGGCCGCGTTGCGGGCCGGCAGGCGGAGCGCCTTCTTGCCGAACTCGATCTCGGTCTGGGCGACGCGGCCGCCGAGGAGCATCTGGTAGCCCGGCGCCGCTCGACCGTGGGCCCGGCGCTCGGCGCCGAAGAACCCGATGTCGGAGATGTGGTGCTGGCCGCAGGAGTTGGTGCAGCCGGAGATGTTGATCCGGATGCCCGGGACCTCGGCCAGGCCGGCCTCGTCGAGCGCCCGGCCGATGTCGTCGGCCAGGCCTCGGCTCTGGGTGACGGCCAGGTTGCACGTGTCGGCGCCGGGGCAAGCGACGACGTCTCGGGCCAGCTCGGCGCCGGGCTCAGCCATGCCGATGGCCTGGAGGCGCTCGAACAGCACGGGAAGCTGCTCCTCGGTCAGGTCCCGGAACACGAGGTTCTGGCGGTTGGTGACGCGGACCTCGGCGTCGAGCTCGCGCTGCGCGGCGGCGAGGGCGCGGAACTGCGCGGAGGTGATGTCGCCGAGGCGGGCGTAGGCATTGGCCGAGACGGTGCCCTTGGCCACCCCTCGCACCACGTTGGCGTCGTCCCACGCCCCGAGCGGGTCGCGGCGGCGGATCTCGACCGGGGTGCCGTAGCCGACGGGGTCGGGCGAGATCGTGGTGGACACACCGGCGGGCGCGTCACCCGCCTCGCGCACGGCGGCGGGGATGCCGCCAGGCCAGGTGGCCGAGGCAACGAGGAACTTGCGCTCCTTGAGGATCCGCTCGCGGAGCTCCTCGATGCCCATGGTGTCGACCAGCCACTTCATGCGGGCACGGAGCTTGTTGTCGCGGTTCCCGTGGTTGCCGAAGACCCGCAGGGCGGCCTCGATGGTGGCCATCAGGTCGTCGCGCGAGGTGAAGTCCTCCAGCGCCTGGGCCGGGTGGGGGTTGGCGCCGAGCCCGCCGGCGAGGAAGACCCGGAAGCCGGGCTCCACGGTGCCGTCAGGGAGGGGGCGGGTGACGCCCACCACGCCGATGTCGTTGAACATCGCCTGGCCGCAGTCGGTGGCGCAGCCCGAGAAGTTGATCTTGAACTTGCGGGGCAGCCGCTGGGCGATGGGGTTGCGCAGGAAGTGCTGGTGGGTGGCCTCGGCCCACGGGCTGATGTCGAGTACCTCGTAGGGGCAGGCGCCGGCGAGGTGGCAGCCCTGGACGTTGCGGACGGTGTCGCCGCAGGCCTCGCGGGTGGTGAGGCCGGCCCTGGCGAGGTCGCGCATGGCATCGGGGACCTGCTCCAGCTGCACGAAGTGGAACTGCAGGTTCTGGCGGGTGGTGATGTGGCCCCAGCCGCGGGAGTAGGTGTCGGCGATGTGGGCGAACATCTCCAGCTGCTCGGCTGAGACGGCCCCGTAGGGCGCCTTGACCCGCAGCATCTGGTTGTGGCCGCCCTGGCGCTGGCCGTACACGCCGTTGTTCAGGCGGAAGACCCGGAAGGCGTCCTCCTCGAGGTCGCCGGCCAGGTAGCGGGCCAGCTGGATCTCGAACTTGTCGATGTCGGCCTGGGCTTCGGGATCGATTCGGATGTCGGTCGTGCTCACGCGGGTTGCCCCCTCGAGGTGCGTACGAGTGGAAACCCTACCTCAATCCCGAGTATTCCGATCAAGTTTCACCCCTATTCGGGGCGGGGGCGGTGAGCCCGTCAGGGCTGGCGGAGCAGCTCGGCCACGCGGAACGCCAGGTCGAGGCTCTGACGGGCGTTGAGGCGGGGGTCGCACATCGTCTCGTAACGCTGGTCGAGGTGGGTGTCGAGGACCTCGGTCGACCCCCCGAGGCACTCGGTGACGTCGTCGCCGGTGAGCTCGATGTGGACGCCGCCGGGCCAGGTCCCCTCGGCCCGGTGGGCAGCGAAGAAGCCGCTGATCTCGGTCAACACGTCGTCGAAGTGGCGGGTCTTGCGGCCACCGGGTGCGGTGAAGGTGTTGCCGTGCATGGGGTCGCACGCCCACACGACGGGGTGTCCGGCGTCGCGCACCGCTCGCAGGAGCGGGGGCAGGCCCTCGGTCACGGCTTGGGCGCCCATGCGGGAGATGAGGGTGAGCCGGCCGGGCGCCTTCTCGGGGTTGAGCCGCTCGCAGATGGCGAGGACCTCGTCGACGGTGGCGGTGGGGCCGACCTTGCAGCCCAGCGGGTTGGCCACCCCGGAGAGGAACTCCACGTGGGCCCCGTCGATCTCGCGGGTGCGCTCGCCGATCCAGAGCATGTGGGCCGAGCAGTCGTACCAGTCGCCGGTGAGGGAGTCCTGACGGGTGAGCGCCTCCTCGTAGCCGAGGATGAGCGCCTCGTGGCTGGTGTAGAAGTCGACCTGGTGGAGCTGGTGCTCGGTCTCGAGGTCGATGCCGCAGGCCTTCATGAAGCGCAGCGCCCGCTCGATCTCGTCGGCCACCGCCTCGTAGCGCTGTCCCTGGCTGGAGGTGGCGACGAACTCCTGGTTCCACGCGTGGACCCGGTTGAGGTCGGCGAAGCCGCCCTTGGTGAAGGCGCGCAACAGGTTCAGCGTGGCCGAGGACTGGTGGTAGGCCGTGAGGAGGCGGGACGGGTCGGCCACCCGGCCGGCGGCCTCGGGTGCGTCGTCGTTGACCATGTGCCCGCGGAACGACGGGACGTCGGCGCCGTCGATGCGCTCGGTGGGCGACGATCGGGGCTTGGCGAACTGTCCGGCGATGCGGCCGACCTTGAGCACCGGCACGCCGGAGCTGTAGGTGAGCACCACCGCCATCTGGAGGATGACCTTGAGCTTGTCCCGGATGGTGTCGGCCGAGAAGGCGTCGAACGACTCGGCGCAGTCGCCCGCCTGCACGAGGAAGGCCTCGCCGGCGGCGACCTGGGCGAGGTCAGCGGTCAGGTTGCGGGCCTCACCGGCGAACACGAGCGGCGGGTAGCCCCCGAGCTGCTTGAGGACGAGCTCGAGCGCGGTGGCGTCGGGCCAGTCGGGCTGCTGCCCGGCCGGCTGCTCACGCCACGAGGATGGCGTCCAGGCGGTACCCATGGGCACCAGCGTCCCCTACGCGGCGGCCCAGCACAAAGCGGGTTGGCCCGGGCTACGCCGCCGCGATCGCGGCCGCGTCCTCCTTGAGCTCGTCGACGGCGCGCTTGACGATGCGTCGGGCGGCCTCGGCGGTGACGCCGAGCACCTCGCCGACCTCGCGGAAGCTGCGCTTCTGGCCGTCGGTCAGGCCGAAGCGCAGCTCGACGGCGGTGCGGGCGCGGGGGTCCAGCCGGTCGAGCAGGCCGACGACGAGGTCCTCGTACATCTGGGCGACGACGATGGCCTCCGGGCCGGGGACCTGGTGGGGGAGGAGGTCGACGAGCTCCTGCTCGCCGTCCTCGCCCACGGTGCGGTCGAGGCTGGTGGGGGTGGCCAGGCGGTGCAGGTTCGCCAGCTCGGCGTCGAGGTCGTCGCCCTCGCCGGAGACAGCTCGGAGCGCGGCTCGCAGCTGGGCCGACCGCTCGCTCGGGAGGCGGACGAGGTTGGCCTTCTGGTCGAGGGCCCGGCCGATGGCCTGGCGGATCCAGAAGGTGGCGTAGGTGGAGAACTTGAACCCCTTGCGCCAGTCGAACTTCTCGACGGCGTGCTCGAGGCCGAGGTTGCCCTCCTGGACCAGGTCGAGGAGGTCCATCCCGGGGGGGAGCGGATAGCGGCGGGCGATGCTGACGACGAGGCGGAGGTTGGCCCGGATGAAGCGGTCGCGGGCCCGAGCGGCCTCTCGGACCGTCCGCTTGAGCTCGACGCCCCGCTCACCGGCCTCGAGACGGCACTCAGCGGCGCGACCCGCCTCGATCGCCTGGGAGAGCTCTCGCTCCTGGGCGGCGTCGAGGAGGGGCACCAAGCCGATCTCATGGAGGTACTGTCCAACTGAATCTCTCATCGCACCTGTCCCAACAGAAGTTGCGTCGTTGTCATTCCCTTCGACAGGGTGACGCTCGTCACCTCGGCGCGGGTCGTCTCGGGGGGTGTACGAACGCCGGTGGCCCGTCGGACGCCCCTGTCCGCGCCCCTCTACCCGAACCGCCACCTGCTGACGCCTCCCGCCGTGGTCGGCACCGGAGCCTGCACGATCGGCCGGGCATGGGGTAGGCATGGGACATGCCCGACGGCGTCCTGCTCCCCGACGAGGCCGTCCGCGACCTCGACGACTACGTGGGGCGTCGGGACGGGGGCCGGGCGCTGGAGCGGGCCCGCCAGCTCGGGCCGGGCGGCACCGTCCAAGAGGTCGACCTGTCGGGCCTGCGCGGGCGCGGCGGGGGCGGGTTCCCCACCGCCCGCAAGTGGGCGGGGCTGCGCCGGGAGGGCGAGGACCTCGGCGACCGCTACGTGGTGTGCAACGGCGCCGAGGGTGAGCCGGGCACCTTCAAGGACCGCACCATCCTCCGCCAGGATCCGTACCAGGTCATCGAGGGCATCGCCGTGGCAGCGATGGCCGTCGAGGCGACGGCTGCGTTCCTGTGCCTCAAGGAGAAGTTCACCCGTGAGGTGGCCGCCGTCACCCGGGCGCTGGCGGAGATGTCGGCAGCCGGGCTGGCAGGTGACGTGCCCATCCGACTCGTCACCGGACCCAACCTCTACCTCTTCGGGGAGGAGAAGGGCCTGATCCACGCCATCGAGGGCGATCTGCCACTGCCGCGGCTGCTGCCACCCTACGAGCACGGCCTCTTCGCCACCGGACCCCAGATGGGCTGGTCCGCCCGCCCGGGCGGGAGATCGGGGGCCGAGCAGCGCTCCAACCCGACCGTCGTCAACAACGTGGAGACGTTGGCGACGGTCACCCACGTGATGACGAAGGGTCCGGCATGGCACCGGTCGCTCGGCACCGACGCCTCGCCCGGCCTGGTCGTGGCGACCGTCGTGGGCGACGTGGTGCGCCCCGGGGTGGCCGAGGTCGAGATGGGCACGCCGCTTCGCGAGGTCATCGCCCGGGTCGGTGGGGGCGTTGGCGAGGGGCGCACCGTCAAGGCGGTGCTGTCGGGGGTGGCCAACCCCGTGCTGCGGGGCGACCTCATCGACGCGCCCGTGAGCTACGAGGGCCTCGCCGACGCGGGCGCCGGGCTCGGCTCGGCCGGCTTCATCGTCTACGACGACACCGCCGACATGGTGTCGGTGGCGCGGATGGCGTCACGGTTCCTCTACGTCGAGTCGTGCGGGCAGTGCCCACCGTGCAAGCTGGGCACCCAGGAGATCACCACGCTGCTCGAGCGGATCGACGATGGCCGGGGCACCGACGACGACGTCGTCCGGATCGGAGAGCGGCTGGGGACCGTCACCGACGCCAACCGTTGCTACCTACCCGTGGAGGAGCGCCTCCTCGTGGCGTCGATCTTCCGAGAGTTCCCCGAGGACGTCGCCAACGCCCTGGCCGGCCGTCTGCGTGGCTCGGAGCGGAGCTACCCGGTGCCACTGATCGACGACATCGTCGACGGGGTCGCGCACTTCGACACCGAGCAGCCGCGCCGTCGGCCCGACTGGACCCTTGCCTGAGGCGGCCGGCGGTCGTCCCGAGCGGGTCGGCGTCCTCGGGGGCACGTTCGACCCGATCCACGTCGGCCACCTCGTCACCGCCGTCAACGTCCGCCACGCCCTCGATCTCGACCGTGTCCTGCTCGTCGTGGCCAACGACCCGTGGCAGAAGAGCGACGCCGTCGTCGCGCCGGCTGCGGACCGCCTGGCCATGGTGGAGGCCGCAGTCGTCGACGTCGATGGGCTCGAGGCCAGCGCCATCGAGCTCGAGCGAGGCGGTCCGTCGTACACCGCCGACACCCTTGCCACCCTGCGGCGGCGTGACCCCGAGGTGCAGCTGCACCTCATCCTCGGCAGCGATGCCGCCAGGGGCCTCGACACCTGGGAGCGGGTCGACGAGGTGCGCGACCTGTCGACGCTGGTGGTCGTGACCCGACCGGGCGCCGAGGCCGACACCCCGCCGCCCGGGTGGACCTGGACGCACGTGGAGGTCCCGAGGCTGGAGGTCTCGAGCACCGACCTGCGGGCGCGCGTGGCCGACGGACGCCCGCTGTCGTGGCTGCTCACCGAGCCGGTGGTCCGCGTGATCCGGGAGCGGGGTCTGTACGATCCGCCTCGATGACCGCGGCCCCGACCTCGTCGCCCGAGGTCGGGCTCCGAACGCCGTCGTCCCGCTTGTCGGTCGACGCCGTCTCGCTCCCGGTGGCCGGGACCGGGGAGCGCCGCTCCCGACGTGACCGGCGGCGACGACGTCGCACCCGCACGGCGCTGGTGCTGGCCGGGGTGGGCGCGGCGGTGCTCTTCCTGATCGGGCTGGCCGCCTTCGGGTGGCGCAGCGCCCAGATGGTGCTCGACCCCGATGCTGGGGTCGCGGGCGACGCCACCGTCGAGGAGCCGGCGGCCACCGAGGCGGTCACCGGTGAGCGGGCGATGGTGGTGCAGCTGGGGGATGCCGGACAGGTGGTGAGCATCACGGTGGTCGCTGTCGCCGAAGGTGGTGAGGGTGGTGACGTCGTCTTCCTCCCCGTCGGCACGATGGTGGAGGTCCCCTCCTTTGGGCTGAACCCCTTGCGCGACGCCCACCGCGACGGGGGCCTGCCCCTCCTGCAGTCCTCGATCGAGAACCTGTTCGGGGTCGGGTTCGGGGCGGTCGTCGCCGTCGACGAGGAAGGCCTGACGGCCCTCCTCTCGCCCGCCGGCCCCCTGATGGTGGACATCCCGGACGCGGTCGAGCGGGTGACGCCGACCGGCCGGGTGGAGGTCCTGTTCGGGGAGGGCCCCGAGGCGGTGGAGCCCGAGCGCGTCCCCGCGCTGCTCGCCGAGCCGGGCGGCCGGGGTGAGCTCGACCGCCTGGTGCGCCACGAGGCCGTCTGGCGGGCGTGGGTGGCGGCCGTCGCCGCCGACCCGGCGGCCGGACCGCCCAGCACCAGAGCCGCCGGCGATCCGGCCGACGTCCTCGCTGCCCTGGCAGCCGGCGAGGTGGGGTACCACCTCCTGCCGGTCGAGGCGGTGAGCAGCGGCCTCGCCGCCGATGTCGGGCTGTTCCGCGTCCGTGGCGCGCAGCTGGAGGCGTTGCTCAGCCGGATCCTGCCCGAGGCTGGGGGGGAGGGCGGGCCGCGCATCAAGGTGCAGGTCCTCAACGGCACCGGCGTGCCCGGCCTGGCCCAGGAGGTGCAACCGGTGCTGGTCCGGGTGGGGGCGGCGGTGGCCCTCACCGGCAACGCCGACCGGTTCGATTACGAGATCACCCAGATCGTCTATTACCGGGACGACCGCCTCGAGGCCGCGCGCGCCATCCAGCGCGCCCTGGGCTTCGGTGAGGTCGTCAGGAGCCTCTCGGGGCTCGACGTGGTCGACGTGACGGTCGTGGTGGGCCAGGATTTCCGGACGGATCGCGTTGGAGAACGGGCGCCGAGGCCCGATGATGGTCGCAGCGGTGGCGCGGCTACCGACGAATGAGGAGCACGACACCCTGACGAACGCCAACGAGCCAACGAGCATCGAGCGAGCGGTTGCCGCCTGCCGGGCCGCCGACGAGAAGCAGGGGTCCGACACCATCGGGCTCGACGTGGGCGGGGTGCTGAGCATCGTCGACTGGTTCGTGATCACCAGCGCTGCCAACCCCCGCCAGGTCCGCACCATCGCCGACGAGGTCGAGGCCCGCCTCAAGGCTGGTGACGGGACCGGTGCGCTGCGGCGCGAGGGCCTCGACGACGCCCGATGGGTGCTGCTGGACTTCGGTGACGTGGTGGTCCACGTCTTCCTCGAGGAGGTGCGCGCCTTCTACGAGCTCGAACGGCTGTGGGCCGACGTCGGCCAGCTCGAGTGGCGAGAGGCGGAGGCGCCGGCCGCGGCCGCTGCCGACTGACGACCGAGCGGGCGGGGCGGACGTACGTGGAGCTAAGGAGAATCGAACTCCTGACCTCTTCCATGCCATGGAAGCGCTCTACCAACTGAGCTATAGCCCCTTGCCGGCTGGTGATCGTAGCAGCGCCGGCCCGGGGTTCGGAATCGCTCGGGGGCCCCTCAACGAGGGTGGCCGGACCGTCCCGATGTCAGCCGGCGACGACGTTGACGAGGCGTCCGGGGACCACCACGACGCGGCGCACCGTGCGGTCGCCGAGGGCGGCCCGGACCCGTTCGTCGGCCAGGGCGGCGGCCTCGAGCTCGTCCTGCCCAGCGTCGGCGGCGACCACCAGCCGGGCGCGCACCTTGCCGTCGACCTGTACCGGCAGCTCGATGGTCTCGTCGACGAGCAGCGCGGGATCGGCCCTCGGGAAGTCGGCCCACACCAGTGATCCCGTGTGCCCCAGGCGGCTCCAGAGCTCCTCGGCGACGTGCGGGGCCAGGGGCGCGAGGAGCAGTGCCATGGTCTCCGCCACCTCTCGGGGTGCGCCGCCCTGCTCCCGCGCCACGGGCCCGAGGGCGTTGTTCAGCTCGATGAGCTTGGCGACGGCGGTGTTGAAGCGCAGTCCCTCCATGTCGTCGGCCACGCCCGCGATCGTGCGGTGCAGGGTCCGGCGCAGGTCGTCGGGGGCGGGTGTTTCGACGACTCGAAGCGCGTCGGTCTCCTCGTCGACGACGTTGCGCCAGAGCCGCTGGAGGAAGCGGTGGACGCCGACGATGTCGCGGGCGTTCCACGGCCGGTCGGCATCGAGGGGGCCCATGGCCATCTCGTAGAGGCGGAGGGTGTCGGTGCCGTACGCCCGGCAGATGTCCTCGGGGGACACCGAGTTCTTCAGGCTCTTGCCCATCTTGCCCATCTCGCGGTTGACGGGCGCGCCGCCGGCGGTGAAGGTCCCGTTGCCCTCGTCGACCACCGAGGTGGCCTCCACGTAGAACCCGCGGTCGTCGGTGTAGGCGGGGGCGAGGATGTACCCCTGGTTGTACAGCCGCTGGAACGGCTCCGGCGTGGAGACGTGGCCGAGGTCGAAGAGCACCTTGTGCCAGAAGCGGCTGTAGAGCAGGTGGAGCACGGCGTGCTCCACGCCGCCCACGTAGAGGTCGACGCCTCCGAAGGCGGGGGTGCCGTCGGACCGGCTGCCCTGCATCCAGTAGCGCTCGACGTCGGGGTCGACGAGGGCGGTGTCGTTCGTGGGGTCGAGGTAGCGCAGGTAGTACCAGCACGAGCCGGCCCAGTTCGGCATGGTGTTGAGCTCGCGGCGGTACCGGCGGGGGCCGTCGCCGAGGTCGAGGGTCACCTCCCGCCAGCCCTCGGCCCGGCCGAGCGGGGGTTCAGGGACGCTCTCGTCGTCGTCGCCCACGACCCGTGGGGCGTAGTCGTCGACCTCGGGCAGCATCACCGGGAGCTGGTCGTCGGGCACGGCGTGGGGGTTGCCGTCGTCGTCGTAGACGATGGGGAACGGCTCGCCCCAGTAGCGCTGCCGGCTGAACAGCCAGTCGCGGAGCTTGTAGGTGACCGCCCCCTCGCCGGCCCCGGTCGACTCGAGCCAGTCGATGATGGTGGCCTTGGCGTCGGCGGTGCTGCGGCCGTCGAGGCTGACGCCGTCGTTGGAGGAGGCGGTGGCGACACCCTCGCCGGTGTAGGCCTCGGGCCACGACGACGCCGGCCCACCGGCCTCGACACCGTGCTCCTCGAGCCAGCCCGTCGACGGCGCGACCACACCCACGATGTCGAGGTCGAACGCCCGGGCGAACTCGAAGTCGCGGTGATCGTGGGCGGGCACCGCCATGATCGCCCCGGTCCCGTAGCCCATGAGGACGTAGTCGGCGATGAAGACGGGCACCGGTTCGCCGTTGGCGGGGTTGACGGCGTAGGAGCCGGTGAACACGCCGGTCTTGACCCGGCTCTCGGTCTGGCGCTCGATGTCGGTACGTCGCTCGGCGTAGCGCCGGTAGCCGGCAACCGCCTCCGACGGGGTCTCCCAGCCGCTGGCCGGGACATCGTCGACGACGCCCGCAAGGCCTGCACCTCGCCACGACGCCGGGATGACGTCGCCCCAGGAACCGGCCACGACCTGGTCGACGAGGGGGTGCTCGGGGGCGAGCACCATGTAGGTGGCGCCGAAGAGGGTGTCGGGCCTGGTGGTGAAGACGGGGACGGACGTCTCGGGGTCGTGGGCGAGGGGGAACTCGACCCGGGCGCCCTGGCTGCGGCCGATCCAGTTGCGCTGCATGATGGTGATCGGCTCGGGCCAGTCGATGAGCTCGAGGTCGTCGAGCAGCCGCTCGGCGTAGGCGGTGATCCGCATCTTCCACTGCCGCAGCGGTCGCTTGTAGACGGGGAGGTTGCCCCGCTCGCTGCGCCCCTCGGGGGTGACCTCCTCGTTGGCCAGCACCGTGCCGAGGCCGGGGCACCAGTTCACCGGTGCGTCGTCGAGGTACACGAGGCGGTGGTCGTCGACCACCTTGCGGCGCTCGGCGTCGTCGAGATCGGCCCACCGGCGGCCGTCGGGGTGCTCGTCGTCGATGACGGCCCGTTCGCCCGACTCCAGCTCGGCGACCAGCTCGTCGATGGGGCGGGCTCGATCTGCCTCGCTGTCGTACCAGGCGCCGAAGATCTGGAGGAAGATCCACTGGGTCCAGCGGTAGAACTCGACGTCGGTGGTGGCCACGCTCCGGCGGTCGTCGTGGCCCAGCCCGAGGGCGCGGAACTGGGCCCTGATGGTGGCGATGTTGGCCTCGGTGGTGACCCGGGGGTGCTGACCGGTCTGGACGGCGTACTGCTCGGCGGGAAGGCCGAAGGCGTCGTAGCCCATGGCGTGCAGCACGTTGTGGCCGGTCATCCGCTTGAAGCGGGCGTACACGTCGGTGCCGATGTAGCCGAGCGGGTGGCCGACGTGGAGGCCGGTGCCGCTCGGGTACGGGAACATGTCGAGGACGTAGAACTTCGGGCGGTCACTCACCGGCTCGGCCCCCTCGGCCAGCGGACCCGTCGGGTTGGGGGCGTGGTAGGTGCCCTGGGCGGCCCACCGGTCCTGCCAGCGGGCCTCGATCTCGTTGGCCAGACCCGCCCCGTAGCGGTGGGCGGGCGCGTCGTCGGCGGTGGGATCGACGGGGTTGGCGGGCTCGGACGACATGGACGGTGAGCGTACCGGCCGGCCCCGACGGCTCCGGCCGAGATCACGGCTGCCCGGCGGTGGTCCTGGTCCCGTCGACCCCTCGCCGGCGAGGTAACCCGCCGGGCGCAGGGCTGGTCGGACAGACCATGACGACGATGGCATCGAGGATCGAACAGGCGGCCGGACGGGGCGGCACCATCACCTTCGTCGGGACGGGAGACCCCCAGCGGATCACCTGGGCCGAGCTCCACGCCGACGCCCGGCAGATGGCGGCGGGCATGCAGGCTCGGGGTGTTGAGCCGGGCAGCCACGTGGCCATCCTCGGGCCCACCACCCGCCTCCTCGCCACTGCCATCCAGGCCACCTGGCTCTGCGGTGCCGCCGCCGTGGTGCTGCCCCTGCCGATGCGCCTCAGCTCGATCGAGGCGTTCGTGTCCCAGACCCGCACTCGGGTCACCAACGCCGACGCCGCCATCCTGCTGGTCGACGGCGACCTGGCCCCCTTCGTCGAGCCGCAGCCCGGTGACCCGCCCATGGTGCTCCTCGACGAGGTGGCCACCGCCGAGCCCGAGTCGGCATACCGGCGCCCCGCCGACGACCCCGACGCGCTTGCCATCCTGCAGTTCACCAGCGGCTCGACCTCCGACCCGAAGGGGGTGATGCTCCCGCACCGCTCGGTGTGCGCCAACCTCGACGGCATCGCCGAGTCGGGCCGGCTCGACGTGGAGAACGACGTGTTCGTCTCGTGGCTGCCGCTGTACCACGACATGGGCCTCATCGGGGTCTTCGCGCTCCCCATGACCACCGGGACCGATCTGGTCCTCGCCGCGCCGCAGGACTTCCTCGCCGCGCCGGTCCGCTGGCTGGAGTGGATCTCGACCTACGGCGGGACTGTGGCCGCCGGCCCCAACTTCTCCTACGCGCTGGCAGCTCGCGCCATGCGCCGCCACGAGGGCCTCGATCTCTCGAGCTGGCGGCTGGGCCTCAACGGCGCCGAGCCCGTCGACCCGTCGTCGGTGGAGGCCTTCATCGAGGCCGGCGCCCGCCACGGCCTCAACCCCCGGATGGTGTTCTGCGCCTTCGGCATGGCCGAGGCGACCGTGGCCGTGACCTTCCCCGAGCCGATGACCGGCATGGAGGTCGACGTGGTCGACACGCGCGTCCTCGAGAGCGACCGCTACGCCGCCCCCATCGAGGAGGGCGCCGAGGGTGCCCGCCGCCTGGCCAAGCTCGGCCGGCCGGTGCGCGGCCTCGAGATGCGCATCGTCGACCCCACCGGCACGGTGATGCGCGAGCGCGAGGTCGGGGAGCTCCAGATCCGGGGGACGTCGCTGACCCCGGGCTACTACAAGCGGCCCGACGCCACCGCCGAGGCCTTCGACGGCGACTGGTTCCGCACGGGCGACCTCGCCTACACGGTGGACGGCCAGCTGGTGGTCTGCGGCCGGATCAAGGACGTGATCATCGTCGGGGGCCGCAACGTCTTCCCCGAGGACGTCGAGCGGGCGGTCGGCACCGTCGAGGGCGTCCGGGAGGGCAACGTGATCGCCTTCGGTGTCGACAGCCGGCGGGGCAAGGAGTCGCTCGTGGTCGTGGCCGAGACCCGGTCCGAGGATCTCGATGCCACCCGCACGATGGTCGCCGAGAAGGTCGTCGACGCCGTGGGGCTGTCGGTGGGCGATGTCGTGCTGGTGCAGCCCGGCACCCTGCCGAAGACGTCGTCGGGCAAGCTCCAGCGCTCGCTCTGCCGGACCCGCTACCTCGAGTCCGAGCTCCAGCCCGTCGAGACCGGGGCTTGACCGCTACGCGGCCTTGATGCCCTCCATGACCTTCGCCCATCGCTCGGGGTCGGACTTGTAGGGGGCGTAGAAGCTGATCCGGTCGACGACGTCGCCGTAGCGGGCCGCGAGCTTTCCCGGGATCTCCTCGGGCTCGCCGACGATGGCGAAGGCATCGAGCATCTCGTCGTCGATCAGCGTTCCCATCTGCTTCCACTCGCCGAGCTTGGAGAGGTGGTTGAGGTCGGTCTGCAGCTCGCCCCACCCGTGCTCCTCGAGCACCTTGCGGTAGGCGGGGGTCGAGCCGTAGAACGCGATCTGACGACGCACCCCGTCGGCCGAGGCGGCCATCTCCTCCTCGGTGGTGCCGGTGACCACGAAGGCCGGCCCGGAGATCTCGAAGTCGTCGATGCTGCGGCCCGAGGTCGCCAGACCCCGTTCGAGCGCCGGGATGGTGTGGTTGCGGAGGTAGGCCTCGGTGGTGAAGGCGTGGCACAGGAGCCCGTCGGCGACCTCGCCGGCGACCTCGGTCATCATCTCGCCGACGGCGGCCAGGAAGATCTTGGCTCGGCCGTTCGGATTGGGCCCCGGGTTGAAGAACGGCGTCATGAGGGTGTGGGTGTAGAACTCGCCGTGGAAGTCGAGCTTGGTCTCGTTGTCCCACGCGTCCCAGATGTGGGTGATGGCGCCGATGAGCTCGCGCATGCGGGCGGCGGGGTGCGACCACTCCATCGAGAAGCGCTTGGTGATGTGGGGCTTGATCTGCGAGCCGAGACCGAGGATGAACCGGCCCGAGTAGGCCTGCAGGTCGTAGCCGATGTTGGCCAGCACCATCGGGTTGCGGGCGAAGGCCACGGCGATGCCCGTGCCGAGCTCCATGCGGGAGGTGTGCTCGGCGGCGAGGAGCAGCGGGAAGAACGGGTCGTGCGCCGTCTCCGCCGTCCAGATGCCGTCGTAGCCGGTGGCTTCGGCCTCCCGGGCCGATTCCACCGTGCGGTGCAGATCCGATGCGATTCCCCCGTCGACCTTCATGCGCCGACACTACCGACGCAGGGCCCGGGGGTGCGCCAGGCGCGTGGGGTGGGCGTCAGCCTTCGCGGCCGGGACCGCGATCCCGGAGGAACTGCTCGAGCTCGGCCGCGAGCTCGTCGCCCGAGGGCATCTCGCCGGGTGTCCCGAGTCCCGGACGGGCGTCGTGCTCGGCGTCGAGAGCCGCCTCGAGCCGGCGGACCATCTCGAGGTGCTCGGGGTTCTCGGAGACCAGCTCGTCGAGGCGGTTGCGCAGCAGCGCGCCCGCTTCGTGGAGGGCCGTGGAGTCGATGCGCAGGCCGCCCACCTCGGCCAGCCCGTCGACGAGCATGGCGCTCGCCAGGGGGTAGGCCATGCCCGAGGCGTAGTGGGGGACCTGGGCCCACAGCCCCACGGCAGGAAGGCCGCCGTCGGCGCAGCGCTCCTCGATCGCGGCCTGAGCGCCGGCGGGGACGTCGAGGGTGGCCCGCACCTGTCCCGCCCGTTGGGCCAGCTCGCTGGAGGTGGCGGTGGTGGCGAGGCGCCCCGGGCGGGTGTGGGGCACGGGCGCCGGGTAGGCGCCGAAGCCGACCACCAGTCGGGACCCGAAGCGCTGAGCGAGGTCGACGACGGCGGCGGCGAAGCCGCGCCAGCGGACGTCGGGCTCGGCGCCGGTGAGCAGCAGGAGGTCGTTGCCGTCGAGGTCGAGGGCGTGACGGAGCTCGGTGGACGGCCAGGTCAACCCGGTGTTCACGCCCTCCTCGAGGTGCATCACGGGCCGACGTGAGCGGTGGTCGACCAGGGCGTCGGTGTCGAAGGTGGCCACCACCTCGGTGTCGAGCACCTCCAGCAGGTGGGCGGTGGCACCGGCGGCGCCGAAGCCGGCGTCGATCCAGCCGTCGAGCCCGAGGACCAGGACCGGCTCGTGGAGCGACGGTTCGTCGTGGAGGGTGAAGAGCTCAGCCACGGGGCACGCGGTCGACGGCGGCGCGCGCCGACTCCGCGAGGCGCACCACCTGCTGCTCGAAGTGCTCGAAGCCACCCTGCTGGCCCATGGAACCGCCCTTGTAGCGGGCGTAGACGCCCTCGACGATGCAGGCCAGCTTCCAGTAGCCGAACGCCATGTAGTAGTCGACGTGCGACACGTCGCGCCCGCTGGCCGCTGCGTAGCGGTCGAGCAGCTCGGCTCGGCGGGGGAAGCCGTCGAGGGCGGTGGCGCTCACGGTGCCGAGCGCGTTGACCGCGTCGTCGGGGTCGCTCCAATAGACCATCAGCAGGCCGAGGTCGGCGAGCGGGTCGCCGAGGGTGCAGATCTCCCAGTCGAGCACGGCGTTGACCCGCCCGTCGTCGTCCACCATGCAGTTGTCGAGCCGGTAGTCGCCGTGGACGATCGAGGCCGGCCCCTGCTCCGGGACGTTGGACAAGAGGTCGTCGTGGACCTCGTCGAGGAGGGGGAGCTCGCGGGTCTGGGAGTCCTTGAGCTGGCGGTACCAGCGCTTGAGCTGGCGCTCGATGTAACCCTCCTTGCGGCCGAGGTCGCCGAGGCCCACCTCGTCGGGGTCGACGGCGTGGATGTCGGCCATCACGTCGACCAGCGACTCGCCGGCGGTCCGGCGCTGGGCGGGCGAGAGCGCCTCGGCGCTGGCGACGTCGCGGACGATGTGGCCCTCGACGAAGCGCATCACGTAGAACGGCGCGCCGTTGACGTCGAGGTCGTCGCAGTAGGCGAGGGCGGGTGCCACCGGCACCTTGGTGGGGGCCAGGGCGGAGATGATGCGGTGCTCACGGCCCATGTCATGGGCGGTGGCCAGCACCTGGCCGAGCGGTGGGCGTCGGAGCACGTAGGCGCCGCCGACCGCGTCGGTGACCTTGTAGGTCAGGTTCGAGTGACCGCCCGCGATCAGGGAGAACTCGAGGGGCGGGGTCAGGCCGGCGACGTTCGCCTCCAGCCAGGGGACCACCGTCTCCTCGTTGATCCCGCTCCTGTCCTCGGCCATGGCCGTCCCCCGTCACTCGCTCGTGGTCGCGCCGATCAACGTAGTCGTCCCCCCGGTTGTGGCCGGAGGGCCGGGTCGCCGCGAGCAGCCCGTAGCCTGAGCCCATGGCCGACGCGCACCTCCCTCAGCAGGGTCGATCCCCGATCGACGTGACCGATGCGACCTTCCAGACCGCCGTCCTCGAGCGCTCCAACGAGGTCCCCGTGGTCGTGGACCTGTGGGCGCCCTGGTGTGGGCCCTGCAAGACCCTCGGGCCGATCCTCGAGGACGTGATCGCCGCCACCGGCGGCAAGGTCGAGCTGGTGAAGGTCAACGTCGACGAGAACCCGCAGGTCTCGCAGGCATTCCAGGCCCAGTCGATCCCCGCCGTCTACGCCATGCGCGACGGCAAGGTCGTCGACGGCTTCGTGGGCGCCCAGCCCGAGGCGACCGTCCGTCAGCTTGTCGAGGGGCTGCTGCTGAGCCCCGACGACGACGAGGTGTCGCGCCTCGTCACCGCCGGCGACGAGGCCTCGCTGCGGTCGGCGGTGGAGATCGAGCCCGACAGCGAACCCGCACTGGTCGCCCTGGCGGAGCTGCTCGTGGCCGACGGCCGCACGGAGGAGGCGCTGGCGTTCCTCGAGCGCATCCCCGAGTCGGCGGAGACCCGGCGCGTGGCCGCCCGTGCCCGCCTCGGCTCGACCGCCGAGGCGGCGGGGCCGGACGGGGACGTGAGCGCCCGCCTCGACACCCTGCTCGATCGGGTCAAGGACGACGACGACGCCCGGCAGGAGTTCGTCGACCTCCTCGAGGTGCTCGGCCCCGACGACCCTCGCACCGCCGGCTACCGCAAGGCCCTCACCGCCCGGCTCTACTGAGCCTCGGCGCTGTGGCCCGGTGACACCGGACCGGCGCCCACCTAGGCTCCCCACCGCAGGCTCGCACCGGCTTCCCCGCACCCGCTTCCCCGGCGACGTCGTCCGTCCCGTGGAGCGCCCGTGCCCGAGCCGACCCCGCCTTCCGGCGGTGTGCCCGCCGACCCCCTCGACGGGGGTCCTCTCCTCGACCGCGTCGGTGGTGATGGCCCCGACCCCGAGTGGCAGCAGCGCCTGGCGCTCCTCACCGGGTCGGTACCAGCGCCACCAGGTCGGGCGGTGCTCGTCGCCGTGGCCGGCGTGGTGGCCCTCGTCCTGGCCGCGGTGGCCCTGCGCGGTGGTGCGCCGCCGCCCCCCGAGGTCCACCTCCCCATGGCCACCACCGTGGCACCGGCGAGCACCGCCACCACCGCCCCAGATCTCGTGGTCCACGTGGCCGGCGCGGTGGTGCGTCCTGGGGTGCATCGCCTTCCTGCGGGCGCTCGGGTGGCTGACCTGCTCGAGGTCGCGGGCGGTCCCGCTCCCGACGCCGACCTCGACCGGCTGAACCTCGCGGCTCCACTGGCCGACGGCACCCGGGTGTTCGTCCCCCGCGTGGGGGAGCCCGTGCCGTCCGTGCACGGCGGAGACATCGGCAGCGGGGGCGGGGCGTCAGGTTTGGGGCAGCTGGTCGACATCAACACCGCCGACGCCGCCCTGCTCGAGACGCTGCCCGGGATTGGTCCGGCCACCGCGGCGGCGATCCTCGACGAGCGGGCCCGTCGTGGCCGCTTCACCCGGGTCGAGGACCTCCTCGACGTGCGGGGCATCGGCGAGGCGAAGCTGGCGGCGATCCGCGATCGGGTGGTGGTCTCGTGACCGACCGCGCCACCATCGTCCTCGCTCTGGCCGTGGTGGCCGGCGCCTGGTGGGCCCATGAGGTCCCACCGACCCTCGTGCTCGCCGGTGTCGCTGCCGCGGTGGGACTGCGCCGCCCCGTCATCCTGGTGGTGGCCGCCCTGCTCCTGTCAGCGCTGCTCGGGTCGCGGGCCTGGGCCGGCCTGGAGCCGCCGCCCGTCCCGGTCGCGGTCGAGGGCGAGGTCACGCTGCTCTCCGACCCGGTCGACGTCGACGGCGCGCTCCGGGTCGACGTGCGGGTGGGATCCCGCCGGGTGGAGGCCTGGGCTCGGGGGGCACCCGCTGGCGCGCTGCGGGCCCGACTGGCGGGGGAGCGGGTCACGCTCGCGGGGCGCCTGCGGGCGCCGCCCGAGCACGCTCGGCCGTGGCTCGCGCGCCGCCACGTCGCCTCCCGGCTGAGCGTGGCGCGGGTCGACGGCTGGCGCCACGGGCACGCCCCGTCGCGCGCGGCCAACGCCGTCCGCCGCACGCTGGTCGAGGGGGCCGCCCCCCTCGACCGCGACCGCCGAGCGCTGTTCACCGGGTTCGTGCTCGGCGACGTCCGAGAGCAGGCGGTCGAGGTCGCCGACGACTTCCGGGGGTCGGGCCTCACGCACCTCCTCGCCGTGTCCGGCTCCAACGTCGCCTTCGTCCTGACGCTGGCATCGCCCCTGTTGCGCCGGCTCGGCCTCCGCAGTCGCTGGGCGGCCACGCTGGGCCTCATCGCGTTCTTCGCGCTCATGACCCGCTTCGAGCCCTCGGTGTTGCGGGCATCGGCCATGGCGGCGATCGCCTGCACGGCCGGCGGCCTCGGACGCCCTGCCTCGCGACGGCGGATCCTGGCGCTGGCCGTCACGGCCGTGGTGCTCGTCGACCCGATCATCGTGCGGGCGCTGGCGTTCCAGCTGTCGGTCGGAGCCTCCGCGGGGATCATCACCCTGTCGGGCCCCATCGCCCGGCGTCTCCCGGGGCCACGACTGCTGGCCAACGTCCTCGCCGTCACCATCGCCGCCCAGGTGGGGGTGGCGCCCATCCTCGTGCCGGTCTTCGGAGGGCTCCCCCTGTCGTCGATCCCCGCCAACCTCCTCGCCGTGCCGGCGGCGGGCCCGCTCATGGCATGGGGGCTCACCGGTGGGATCGTCGCGGGGCTCGCCGGCCCGCCCGTCGACTGGCTGCTCCACCTGCCCACCGCCGCGCTCACCGGCTGGGTGGCCGCCGTGGCCCGGTGGGGCAGCGGGCTGCCGCTCGGCCAGATCCGGTCGGTGCACCTCATCGGCCTGGCGGCGGTGGGAGTGGCCACGGTGGTCACCTGGCGCAGCCCGTCGCTCCGTCCCGTCCTCGCCGCCGTCGCCACGGCGGTGCTCTTTGCGCCCGCTGTCCTACCTCCCGGCGGGGAGCTGCGGGCCGTGCCCATCGCCCACGGCGCCGAGCTCTGGCGCGCCGGCGGGGTGGTGCTGGTGGTGGACGACGCCGACCCGGGCCGCCTGCTCGACCGCCTGCGGCTCGCCGGGATCGATCGCGTCGACGTGCTCGTGGTGCGCCGCGGCACGCGGCCGACGGCCTCGACCGTGCTGATCCTGCGGAGG
>DATKDW010000003.1 GCA_035512495.1 Acidimicrobiales bacterium | reverse complement strand
CTCGTCCCGGAAGCGGGCGACCAGGTGCGGGTTGCCGACGTCCACGCCCATCGAGGCCTCGGCCCCCAGCCCGGGATCGCGGGCCGGCGCCGCCCGCAGCACGCCCATGTCGGCGGTGCTCCACGCCGTGCGGCCCCCGTCCGACAGCTCGATCTCCACCCGGCGCGGGCCGGCGTCGGTGGTGATGTCGTAGGTCGCCCGCTCGACGCCCTGGGAGCGAGCGAGCGCGTGGGCCAGGCAGCGGATGCCGTTGCCGCTCATCTCGGCCCGGCCGCCGTCGCTGTTGAGCAGCGTCATGGCGACATCGGTCCCACCGGAGCCGGGCGACACCCTGATGAGCCCGTCGGCGCCGACGCCGCGCCGACGGTCGCACACCGCCTGGGCCAGCCCGGCGTCGATGGGCGTGGTGCCCTCGAGGTCGAGCAGCACGAGGAAGTCGTTCCCGAGGCCGTGGTGCTTGGTCAGCTGCATCGCGACCAGTCTCCCAGCACCTCGTCGTCGGGCACGAGCCCGTTCTCGCCCACGTCGACCCACCGGATGCGAGGGTCCCGCCGGAACCAGCGGACCTGGCGCCGTGCGAAGCGCCGGGTGCGGGTCACGACCTCGGCTACCGCCTCGTCGAAGGTCGTCCTCCCCTCGAGGTGGTCGAGCAGCTCGCGGTAGCCCAGCGCCTGGCGGGCAGTGCGCGACAACCCGCCCGGGCGGGCAGCTAGGGCCCGCACCTCGTCCAGCAGCCCTGCCTCGACCATGGCCGTGACGCGCTCGTCGATGCGGCGGTCGAGCACCATCGGGTCCAGGCGGAGGCCGACCTGAGCGACCCCGGCGGGCGGGTAGGCGTCGAGGCCCGGCCCGAACGACGAGAAGGGCCGACCGCTGCCGAGGGTCACCTCCAGCGCCCGCACCACCCGCCGGCGGTTGGTGGGCTCCATGCGGGCGGCGGCCACGGGATCGAGCTCCCGGAGCCGGCGGTGCAGAGCGGCGGTGTCGGGCTCGGAGTCCACCTCGGCCCGGGCCTCGGGGTGGCGGCCGGGCACCTCGAGGTCGTCGACCACCGCCCGAAGGTAGAGCCCGGTGCCGCCCACGAGCAGGGCCCGCCGGCCCCGCCCGGCGATGTCGGCGAGGGCCTCACGGGCAGCCGCCTGGAAGCGCGACAGCGAGAAGTCCTCGTCGGGCTCCACGAGGTCGATGAGGTGGTGGCGCACCTTGGCCTGCTCCACACGGGTGGGCTTGGCCGTGCCGATGTCCATCCCCCGGTACACCTGCATGGAGTCGACGCTCACGATCTCCACGTCGCCGGCCCGGCGGGCGACGCGGTGGGCGAGCGCCGACTTCCCCGACGCCGTCGGGCCGACGAGGGCCAGCGGAGGTGCGGGGCTCACGCGCTCAGCCGGCGGCGACGGGGATGCGGGTCTTGTGGCGGGGTCGGGCGGTGACGGCCACCAGATCGCCCCGGAGGTGGTGCGGCGCAGCCCCGGTGACCACCACGTCGACCACGGTCCCGGCGCCGAGGGGCGACGGCGAGGTGAAGTGGACGAGCTTGTTCTGGCGGGTGCGGCCGCTGAGCACCGCGGCGTCCTTCTTGCTTGGCCCCTCGACCACGACCTCCTCGGTGCGACCCACCCGCGCCTCGTGCTTGGCCAGGCCGCTGCGCTCGATGACGATGCGGAGGCGCTCGAAGCGGTCGGCCACCACCTCGGCGGGGACGAACCGGTCCGCCATCTCGAAGGCCTCGGTGCCGGGGCGGGGCGAGAAGATGAAGGTGTAGGCGCTGTCGTAGGCAGCCTCGGCCACGACCTCGAGGGTGCGCTCGAAGTCGTCATCGGTCTCGCCGGGGAACCCCACGATGATGTCGGTGGTCACCGCCAGGTCGGGCACGCCGACGCGGGCGGCGGCCAGGCGCTCGAGGTAGCGCTCGGCGGTGTAGCCCCGGTGCATGGCCGCCAGGACGCGGTCGCTGCCCGCCTGGAGGGGCAGGTGGAGGTGCTCGCAGACCGCCTCGGTCTCGGCCATGGCGGCGATGGTCTCGGGGCGGAGGTCCTTCGGGTGGGGGCTGGTGAAGCGGACCCGCCGGATCCCCTCCGCGGCGCCCACGGCCCGCAGCAGGTCGGCGAAGAGCGGCCTGGCCCGCACGTCGGCGCCGTCCCGGCGGGCGGCAAGGGTGAGGTCGCGACCGTAGGAGTTGACGTTCTGGCCGAGCAGGGTCACCTCGACGGTGCCCGCCGCCGCCAACCCTTCGACCTCGGCCACCACGTCGGCGAACGGGCGGCTGATCTCCTCGCCCCGCACCGAGGGCACGATGCAGAACGCGCAGCGGTTGTCGCAGCCGATCTGGATGGTGACCCACGCCGACCAGTCGAGGTCGCGGCGAACAGGCAGGGCCGAGGGGAAGGCGTCGCTCTCGGCGAGGATCTCCATGACCGGACCCTCGGCCTCGGCACGATGCAGGAGGTCGACGGCGCTGGCGGTGTTGTGGGTGCCGAAGACCACGTCGACGTGGGGAGCCCGCTCCTGGATGGTCGCCTGGTCCTTCTGGGCCAGGCAGCCGGCCACGGCGATCTGCATGCCCGGCCGGGCGTCCTTGAGGGCCTTGAGGTGCCCGAGGGTGCCGTAGAGCTTGTTGTCGGCGTTCTCCCGGATGCAGCAGGTGTTGAGCACCACCACGTCGGCCTCGGCCACGTCGTCGGTGGCCGCGAGGCCGTCGGCCTCCAGGAGGCCGGCGATGCGTTCGGAGTCGTGCACGTTCATCTGGCACCCGAAGGTGCGAACGACGTAGCGGCGGGTCACGACCCCAGGCTAGAGGTCGACTCCCGATCGGCTGGCGTCGGGACCTACTCGGCCCGGGCGTCGCTGGTGGCGGGCCGGTCGGCGCCGGCGGGCCGGCGGTCGCCGTTGGCCCGGACGTCACCGTTCGTGGCGGCGTTCGTGGTGCCGTCGGCATCGAGGTCGATGCCGACGAGGACCGGTGGCACCTCGATCTCGCCGGGGAGGCGCCGAGCCCGATCGTCGATGCACAGGCGGATCGCCGTGCGGCGCTCGCCGTCGATCTCGATGTCGGCGAAGGTGGGGACGCAGACGAGGTCGACACCGGACGGGGCGACGTAGCCCCGGGCAATGGCGAGCGCCTTGATCGCCTGGTTGAGGGCCCCGGCACCGACCACCTGGACCTCGACGGTGCCGGCCTGGCGGATCACGCCAGCCATCGCACCGGCGACGGAGTTCGGGCTGGAACGGCTGGAGACCTTCAGCACTTCCATGACGCCCCCCCGGGGCTCGTTCGACAGGGTCACTGCCATACGCACCACTCTTTCGACGTCGCCCCGGCAAGCTCCTGCCGTTTCCTCCCGTTTGGCTGAATTTCGATGCCAAGAGGTCGGTAGGGGCCTGTCGGGGGCCGCCGGGGGTTCAGTCGAGGCGCAGCGGCTCGTCGGGGTCGAGCTCGGCCAGGGCGTCGGCTTCGTCGCCCGCCTCGTCGCCGGCCTCGTCCTCGACCTCGTCGGTCGCGCCCACCTGGGTGCGGATCTTCTCGGAGATCTCCACCATCAGCTCGGGCGTCTCCGCCAGCAGGGTCTTGGCGTTCTCCCGGCCCTGGCCCAGCTGCTCGCCCTCGTAGGTGTACCAGGCACCGGACTTCTTGACGATGCCGAGGTCGACACCGATGTCGAGCACCGACCCCTCACGGCTGATGCCGTGGCCGTACATGATGTCGAACTCCGCCTGGCGGAATGGGGCGGCGCAGTTCGAGACGACGATGTCGTTGGCCACGAAGGTGTGGTGCTCGTCGACCTCGATGTCGTAGATCGGCCGCCACTCCGTCGGGCTCACCGCCGTGATCTTGTCGTACCAGACGTCCTCATCGAGCAGGTCCATGAGGAACGAGCTGTCGAGAGCGGCTGCCAAGCGCTCGAGGCGGTCGCGGCGGAGCCGGCTGTGACCGAGGACCTGCCGCAGCCCGCCCTTGGGATCACCGGCTCCCTCACCGACGAGCTGGGCCGCCGTCGTGGCCGACACGCCGAGGCCCCGGAGGTAGGCGAGCACCGGTTCGGTCTGGGTGGCCGCCAGGTACCCCCGCTGCGACCCACGGTGACGGGCCAACGCAGGTGATGCCAACGCCTCGGTGAGCGCCTGGCCACGGGGGCCCCACATCGGCAGCGCCTCCTTGAAGCGGACGACGTTGTCGATCCCCGACACCCGCACCTCCCAGCACGGCCGCTTGGCTCGCACCTCGCGGCCCTTGATGAGGCTGGGACGCCTGGTCGTGGGGTCGTACACCTGCACCGCGCTCCCGATGCCCCAGCGCAGGAGGAGCCAGTGGATCTGCCGGGCGAGCTGCTCGGACGTGGTGCTGAACCCGACGCGGACCCCTCCGGTCTGCTCCCGGCTCACGTAGCCGTCGCTCTCGAAGATCCCGAACAACAGGTTGCCCACCACGTCGCCGGAGACATCGGGGGCGAAGAACGGTGCGGGGATGCGCTTCTCCGGCGCCAGATGACCCCAGATCTCAGCCCAGCGAGCCAGCGCCAACAGGCCGTTCTTTTCACCCGGGCGGTGGGAGAAGCTGGCTTCGATCCCACGGGTTCGGACCCCGCAACCAAGAGAGGACGCGATGGCAGCGGCGTCCTCGTGGAGGACTGGCTGGACGTTCACGAACGAGATCGGTGTCTTGCCGCCGACATAGCCATCACCGATGAGGTAGCCCAGCATGCGGGCATGGGCCGCCGGCACCGGCTCGTGGTCCCCGAAGCCGAACGCTCGACGAGGACGGGCGACACGGTCGCCCACCACCAGGTCACCGGCCTGGCGCCATCCCGAATCGGTGAGGATCCTGTGGTCGACCGTGGCCCACAGGGCGGTGCCGTCGCGGAGGTGAAGCCCGAGGACCTCGTGCTCACCTTGGTCCATCCGGCTGACGATGGGACGCACGTGCAGCTTGCCGAGCTTGTCGGCTGCCACCACGGAGGTGCCGTCGCCGCGGTCGACGATGTCCTCGATCCGATGGGTGAGCCCCGTGGTGGGGTCGAACACGGTGGTGCCGGCGGCGACGCACTTGTTCTTCACCACCTTGACCCGGGTGCGGTTGCCCACCACCTCGACGCCGTCCTTGATCGACTCGATGCGCCGGATGTCGAGGCGGACCGAGGAGTAGAACTTCAGCGCCCGACCACCCGGCGTGGTTTCGGGTGAACCACACATCACACCGCTCTTCTCGCGGAGCTGGTTGATGAAGATGCAGATGGTGTGGGACTTGTTGAGGTTGGCGGTGAGCTTGCGCAGGGCCTGCGACATGAGGCGGGCCTGGAGGCCGACGTGGCTGTCGCCCATCTCGCCCTCGATCTCGGCCCGGGGGGTGAGGGCCGCCACCGAGTCGATCACCACCACGTCGAGGGCGCCGGAGCGGATCAGGGTGTCGGCGATCTCGAGGGCCTGCTCACCGGTGTCGGGCTGGGAGATCAGCAGCTCGTCGATGTCGATGCCGATGGCCCGGGCGTAGATCGGGTCCATGGCGTGCTCGGCGTCGATGTAGGCGCAGATGCCGCCGTTGCGCTGGGCCTCGGCCACCACGTGCATGGCGAGGGTGGTCTTGCCCGAGGACTCCGGGCCGAAGATCTCGGTGACCCGGCCCCGGGGTAGGCCGCCGATGCCGAGGGCCAGGTCGAGCGCCAGGGCGCCCGTGGGGATGGACTCGATGTCCATCGAGGACTTCTCGCCCATCTTCATGATCGAGCCCTTGCCGTGGCTCTTCTCGATCTGTCCGAGGGCCATCTCGAGTGCCTTGTCTCGCTCCACCGGGTGCTCCTTCTGCTTGCTGGCGTCTGGGGGGAAAGGGACCTCGACGGGCCCCGATTCGCATGGGCTCACCCTACGAAGGGGGTGTGACAGCGAACCGAGGCCGGCGAATCACACCCGTGTGACTTCGCCAGACAGTACCCACGAACGCACGTTCGTTCAAGGACCCTCAGCGACCATCGACGACCATCGACGACCATCCGCCCCAGCGGACGAGTCCTCAGCCGAGGGCGAGGAGGCGCAGGCGGAGGAGGTTGAGCACAGAGATGGTGGCGAACTGACGCACCCGCTCGCGGTCGCCGGGCATGCGGGTCCGCACCACCTCGACGTCGTCGCCGATGGCGAGGCCGAAGATCATGGTGCCCACCGGCTGGCCCTCCTGCTCGGCGGGGCCGGCCACCCCGGTGACGGCGAGGCCGATGTCGGCGCCGAACACCCGCTGGGCGCCCCGGGCCATGGCCTCGACGGTGGCCTCAGTGACCACCGGCCCTTCGGGCACGCCGAGCACGTCGAACTTCACCTGCGAGTCGTAGGCCACCACCGCACCCCGGAACCAGGCGCTGCAGCCTTCGGCGGCGCAGATGCGGGAGGCGACGAGCCCACCGGTGGCCGATTCGGCCAGGCCAAGGGTGAGGCCAAGGTCCTGCAGGAGGGCGCCGACGGCCCACTCCATCGTGTCGTCGTCGACCCCGAAGACGTTGGTGCCGAGGATGGCGCGCACCTCGGCGTCCTCGGCCTCCACCAGCTTCAGGGCCTCGGCCTCGGTGGGCGCCTTGGCGGTGATCCGGACCTTGATGCCCTCGATGCCGCTGGCGAGGAAGGCGATGGTGGGGTTGCCGGCGGCATCGAGCGCCTCGAGGCGCGGCGCCAGGCGCTCGGCCAGGGTGGACTCGGCGTCGCCCCAGGTGCGCAGCACCCGGCTGACGATGGTGGCCCGCTCGCCCATCCGGTCCTCGAGGTCGGGGATGATCGCCCGCTCGACCATCTCGGTCATCTCGTAGGGCACGCCCGGGACGGCATAGACGACCTTGTCGCCCACCGGGCAGATCAGGCCCGGAGCGGTGCCTCGCCGCTGCTCGATCACCGTCGCCCCCACGGGCACGTCGGCCTGGCGGGCGTTGTTGGCCGCCATGGTGCGTCCCCGGGCTCCGAACATGGCGCGGATGCGCTCGACGATGTCGTCGTCGAGCACCAGCGCCACCCCCATGACCTCGGCGATGGCCTCCCGGGTGATGTCGTCCTGGGTAGGGCCGAGGCCGCCGCAGACGATCACCGCGTCGGACCGGCTCAGCGCCAGGCGCAGCGTGTCGACGATGCGCTCAAGGTTGTCGCCCACCTTGGTCTGGTGCAGGGAGTCGATGCCCGAGAGCGCCAGGCGCTCGCCGAGCCACGACGAGTTGGTGTCGACGATCTGCCCGAGCAGCAGCTCGGTGCCCACGGCCACGACCTCACAGCGCAACGCTTGTCCGCCGTCCGTCGAGGAGGTACTGGACCCCGGTGGCCACGGTGAGGACCACGGCGGCCCACAGCACGGTGTCGGCCACCCCCGGGCTGCGGTCGGCCAGCGGCGGGAACAGCGCCAGGCCAACGGCCACGTCCTGCACCGCGGTCTTGACCTTGGCCGACCGGCGGGCCGGCAGGGAGACCCCCCGGCGGCTGACCCAGCCGCGGTACGCGCTCATGGCCACCTCGCGCACGGCGATGATCGCCACCGGGACCACCCAGAAGCTGCCCTTGACCACCAGTGCC
>DATKDW010000002.1 GCA_035512495.1 Acidimicrobiales bacterium | reverse complement strand
CTGTTCGGCTTCCTCGCCGCGTTCGAGGACGGCGCATCCCGAGCCGCCCAGCCGGGCGACACGATCCCCGACACGACCAGCGAGCCCGTCTCCGGGCCCACCGAGGAGCAGTCATGACCGTGCAGGACGACGTCCGCCAGTTCTCGTGGATGATCGACAGCTTCGTCGAGCAGACCCCTGGCGTCACCGACGCCATCGCGGTGTCGGCCGACGGGTTGCTGATGGCCATGTCCAAGTCCCTGGACCGGGCCGGCGCCGAGCAGCTGGCCGCCATCGTCTCGGGCCTGGTGAGCCTCGGTCACGGCACCACCTCGTGCTTCGGCTTCGAGGCGCTCGAGCAGGTCATCGTGGCCATGAAGGGCGGCTACCTGTTCGTGTCGTCGATCTCCGACGGCAGCTGCCTCGGGGTGATCGCCTCCAAGCGCTGCGACATCGGCCAGGTCGGCTACCAGGCCAGCCTGCTCGTCGACCGGGCGCGCGCCGTGCTGACGCCGGAGCTCATCTTCGAGCTCCAGCAAGAGGTGCTCGTGTCATGAGGGTCCTCCGATGACGGAGCCACGCCGCACGGGTGGTCACGACGTCGTCCGCCCCTTCGTGATGACGGGTGGGCGGACCCGGCCCGATCGGCGCGACCTGCGCATCGAGACGATGCTCACCGCGGTGCCCGGCGCGTCGACCTCGGGGCTGTCGGCCGAACAGGTGAAGCTGCTCAAGCTGTGCCAGCGCCCGCAGTCCATCGCCGAGGCGTCCGCCGAGCTCGGCCTGGTCATCGGCGTCACCACCATCCTCGCCGCCGACCTCGTCTCCGAGGGCTGCCTCGAGGTGCACCAGACCGATCCCGTGGAGATCGAGCTCGACGCCCTGTCGCGCATGATCGACGCCGTGCGAGCCCTGTGAGGACCCGATGACGATCCAGCCCGAGGGCCGCCCCGCCGCGGCGCCCTGGAAGCCGCGCATCCGCGCCGTGAAGTTCGTGGTCGCCGGCGGCTTCGGCGCCGGCAAGACCACCTTCGTCGGCGCCCTGTCGGAGATCCCGCCGTTGCGGACCGAGGCCGCCATGACGAGCATCGGCGCCCGCGTCGACCACCGTCGGGGCTCGGAGACCAAGACGCACACCACGGTGGCGATGGACTTCGGCCGCCTCACCGTCGACGAGCACCTCGTCATGTACCTCTTCGGTACGCCCGGCCAGGAGCGCTTCGGGTTCATGTGGGACGACATCTGCTCCCACGCCCTCGGTGCCGTCGTGCTCGTGGACACCGATCGCCTCGACCAGAGCTTCCCGGCCGTGGACTACTTCGAGGCCAAGGACATCCCCTTCGTCGTGGCCGTCAACCGCTTCGAGGGCAGCGCCCGCCACGACCTCGCTGCGGTCCGCGACGCGCTCGGGGTCAGTGCCCACGTCCCGATGACCGAGTGCGACGCACGCGAGACCGGGTCGGCCAAGGAGGTGCTGTTGCTGTTGCTCGACGAGCTCGTCAACGCCGCGCGCGCCCGCACCGCCGCCGCCCTGACCTGAACCCCCCGGGGCTGCGCTACGGCGTGCTGCTGGCGCCGTCGGCTGCCGCCGGCGGCGCGGCGCCGCTGCCGGCACCGCCGGTCCCGGCGTCGGTGCCCGGCCCGGACTCACCCTCGCTACCGTCGGTGTCCTCGCTGCCGGGTGCGTTGTCGGGCGAGGGGTCACCGCGGTCGGCACCGGACCCGCCCTCGCCACCCTCGGGGGCTTCCAGACCGATCTCGGCCAGCGCCTCCTCGAGGGTCATGTCCGGGTGCTCCTCCATGAGCAGGACCACGGCCTCGAGCGCCTCGGCGTCGTCGCTGTCGGGGTTCTCGCCGCCGAGCAGCCGCTCGTGCAGGACGATGAAGAGCAGATCGTGGTCGGAGAGCTGGTCCTCACCGAACCCCGGCATGCCGCCGCCGACCGGCTGCTCGTTGGCGCCGTAGGTGTCGCCGCGCTCCTCGAGCCAACCGGCCGAGCCGAGCCGGACCCATTCGAAGTGGGTCACGAAGTCGGGGAAGGTCTCGTAGATGGCGCCGCCGGTGAAGGCCGGACCCACGCCGCCGCCACCAGCACCGCCGTGGCAGCCGCCGCAGCCGCTGCCGGCGAAGAGCTCCTGGCCGACGACCTCGGCACCCTCGCCGGCGGGCGGAGGGGACAAGGTGCCGGCGTAGACGTAGGCCCACAGCGGCAACCCGGCCAGCACGGGCAGGGCCCAGAACGGGACCTTGCGGCGCTTCTGATAGGCCTCGACCATCGGGGAGGGCGGCGGTGCGACCTCGGCAGCGGCCGGTGCCGGGTGCGCCGGCATGGACGCGGGGGCCGGTGCCGCAGCCTTGGCCGGGGTGTCGGCCGACGCGGCCCCACCGGTGTCCGAGGTGCCGTCACCATCCGACGCACCGCCGTCGCCGCCCATGGCGGAGCGACGTTCGCGCGAGCGCTTGAGGAGGTGTTCGGGGATCTCAGTCAACGGGCCTCCCGGAGACACAGGCGTTGGGCTGTTGCGACGGCGACAGGGTAGGCCGTACGCCCGATCGGCACCCAAGCCGCCCCGAACGACCCGATGTGTCTCGCCCCAGGGGGTCGTGGTAGACCCTTCGTCTGCGGGCTCCGACGGCTCGGAGCCCTCCTCGCACCAATGTGAACGAATTCACGAGGTCCTTCACGCCGTGGTCGCTCTTCTCCTCTCCTCCATCATCGGAATCCTCGGCGTGCTGGCCGTGGTCTGGTACGGGAAGAACCGTCGCGCGCCGGGGGCGCCGCTGACGTGGGGGCAGGCCTACGCTGCCGCAGCATTCGTCTTCTTCTTCATGTTCTGGTGGTACGGGATCATCCCCCACCAGTGGCTGGTGTGGGCCGACAACGAGCTGAACTGGCGCCCCGATCGCACGGTGTGGGGCATCGGCAACTTCATGCGCCCCCAGGCCGAGGGCGGCTGGTTGCCGATGACCTTCAACTGGCGACACATCCGCGACTTCGTGGCCGTGGTCATCTACGGCGTCGGGCTCGGCCTGCAGCTCTGGCTCTGGAGCTGGTGGAACAACCGGGCCAAGAAGGCCGAGGCGCAGGCCGCCGTCGTGCCCACCTCGAGCTACGGCCGCCCGCTGGTCAAGAAGGGGTGAGCCGATAGTGGCCAAGACCGACGCAAACCCGCCGCTCCCGGAGTTCCGGGACGACTACGTGCTCCAGGAGGTCGATGCCTCCTGGCTGGCCGCCGCGGTCAAGCCCAAGCAGTTCATCCACATCGACCAGTCCGAGTGCATCATGTGCGAGGGCTGCGTCGACATCTGCCCGTGGAAGTGCATCCACATGGTCAGCCCGTCGGCCATCGAGTCGGCCGTGGGCACCGAGCAGCCGGGGCTCGACCCGAGCGACAACGTCATCTTCACCATCGACGACGACGTCTGCACCCGCTGCGCCCTCTGCGTCGACCGGTGCCCCACCGGCGTCATCATCCTCGGCAAGCTCGGCGCCCCGAGCGCCGCCGGCGACCCCCACCAACGCACCCCGACCCATGGCTACGGCTATGGGATGCGGCTCGGATAAGGAGAAGCTCCGTGGCCAGCACCACCGAAGACAAGCCATCGCGGAGCGAGCGGCTGCAGAAGTCGATGCAGGCCCTGCCCGACACGGTGCAGTCCTCGCAGGCGTGGAACTCGATCTTCCGGCCGGGCTCGATCTTCCGCAAGGGCTACACCGACAGCCCCCGGAACCGCTCCTACGTCGTCATGAACTCGGTGCTGTACCACCTGCACCCGGTGAAGGTGAAGCGCCACGCCGTGAAGGTGAGCTACACGCTCTGCCTCGGCGGGTTGTCCTTCTTCCTCTTCATCCTGCTGACGGTCACCGGCATCTTCTTGATGTTCTTCTACCGTCCGACCGCCGCCCAGGCCTGGGACGACATCTACAACCTCCAGGTCGGCATCACCTTCGGCCTGCTCGTGCGCAACCTGCACCGATGGGCGGCCCACCTCATGGTGCTGTCGGTGTTCCTGCACATGGCCCGCGTCTTCTACCACGGGGCCTACAAGCCGCCGCGGGAGTTCAACTGGGTGATCGGCGTGATCCTGCTCACGCTCACCCTGCTGCTGTCCTTCACCGGCTACCTCCTCCCCTGGGACCAGCTGGCGATGTGGGCCGTGGCCGTGGGCACCGAGATGATGGGCTATGCCCCGGTGTTCGGCGACCAGGTGCGGTTCGTGATGCTCGGCGGCTCGGAGATCGGCTCCGACACGCTCATCCGGTGGTACGTGCTGCACGTGTTGATGCTGCCCTTCGTGATCGTCATCTTCATGGCGATCCACTTCTGGCGAGTCCGCAAGGACGGCGGGATCTCCGGTCCGCTGTAGGCGATGATGGTGACGAGACGAGGCATGCACCCATGACCGAGATCCCCGAACACCTCCGGAAGCGGGCCGAAGAGGCCCGCAAGAAGGCCGAGGCCGAGAGCGCGCCCGCCGCCGCCGACGCCGGCGCCGGGGCGGAGCAGTCGGCCGAGCAGACCGAGGCCGAGTCGCGCATCCCGGCGCACCTCCTCGAGCGGTCCAAGGCCGCCAAGGCCAAGGCCGGCGGCGGTGACGCCGCGGCCTCCTCGGATGGTGGCGGCGGCACGGCCGTGGCCACGGCCCCGGCGGCTGCGGTCACCGACGGCGGACCGCTGCCCACCGGTCCCGGCGGGCACACCCAGCGCCTGTTGACGGTGGTCAAGGCCGGCTCCATCCAGGACGTCCGGGCCACCCCGCTCGACAAGGTCCACACCTGGCCCCACCTCATCGTGGTCGAGTTCGTCGCCGCCCTGGCGATCACGGCGTTCTTGCTCTTCTTCTCGATCTTCGTGAACGCGCCGCTGCTCGACCTGGCCAACTTCAACGAGACGCCCAACCCGTCGAAGGCGCCGTGGTACTTCCTCGGTCTCCAGGAGCTCCTCACGATGTTCCACCCGATGGTGGCCGGCATGACCATCCCCACCATGGCGCTGGTCGCGCTGGTCCTCGCGCCCTACACCGACCGCAACCCCTCGAACAAGCCCAACGACCGCAAGTTCGTGATCTCGCTGATGACGATCCACCTGATGTTCTGGGCGGTGCTCACGATCATCGGTTCGTTCTTCCGAGGTCCGGGCTTCAACTTCGTGTTCCCCTGGAACGCGGGCCTGTTCTTCCACCTGTGAGCTCGACGAGAACCGACGAGAAGTAGGGAAGACCCACCATGGACACCTCCACCGTCGCCATCCTCGCCGTCGTCGCCCTCGTGGTGCTGGCTGGCGTGGTCCTGCTGGCTGCCGCCCGCCGAAACCAGACCCAGAAGGCCATCGGTGTGCTGTCCCGCGAGACGCGCTCGCGCGACTCCGGTGCCGCCGCCATCAGCCCGCGCGAGGAGGGCAAGGCCACCGCGTCGGGCCGCGAGCTCGAGCTCGCGGCCAAGCTCGAGCGCAGCCGCTCGGGCAAGGAGCTCGTCACCGCCGGCTCCGCTGCGCCCACGGCCTGGGTCCCGCCGGACCCCGACACGCTCGGCGCCACCCGTCGCCAGTTCCTCAACCGGGGCATCACCGGCTTCTTCGTCGTCGGCCTGTCCGGCTTCGGTGCGGCATGCATCGCCTTCCTCTGGCCTCAGGTCGGTGGCGGCTTCGGCTCCACGATCGACGTCGGCAACGTCACCGACGTGATCTCCAGCATCCGGGACAACAACGGGTTCCTGTATCAGCCCGAGGGCCGCATGTGGATCACCGAGTACCCCACCAGCGCCCTCGAGAAGGCCGAGGCCGTCTACTCCGACAGCGAGCTCGCCGGCATGGAGGCCGGCGTCGTCGCCCTGTACCAGAAGTGCCCGCACCTCGGCTGCCGCGTGCCCGAGTGCGTGACGTCGCAGTGGTTCGAGTGCCCCTGCCACGGGAGCCAGTACAACCAGGTCGGCGAGAAGAAGGGCGGCCCCGCCCCCCGTGGCCTCGACCGCTTCGCCATGTCCGTGTCCAACGGCCGCCTGTCGGTCGACACGGGCACCATCATCCAGGGCCCGCCGATCGGCACGAACACCACCGGCCAAGAGGCCGAGGGCCCCAACTGCATCAGCGCCGCGTCGGACCACTGAGAAGAGCGACCGCATCCCACCATGACTGAACTGACCCCCCTCTTCGCCGCGAGCACCGTGCAAGCCATCGGCACCGTCATCGCTCTGCTGGCGACGGTCGCCGTCGTCGTCTACGCGCTGTTCAACATCCGCGCCGGGCGACGCGAGGTCGGCTCCGAGATCGAGCTCGCCGCGAACCTCAAGCCCTACTACGACGACGACGAGCTCGAGACCAAGAAGCTCGACCGGGCCCTCACCGCCGGACTCGCCGGCCTGGTGCTCATCGGCGTCGGGCTCCCCGCCTACTGGGTGGCCGAGCCCGGCCGCATCGAGGGAGGCCAAGATGACTTCCAGGCGATCTTCGAGTCCCGGGGCGAGGACCTCTACACCGAGGGTGCCCAGTGCAACGCCTGCCACGGCCCCGACGGAGTCGGCGGTGTCGCCTCGCACACCATCCTCGACGAAGACGACGAGTTCGTCGCCCAGGTCAACTGGGCGGCGCCGGCGCTCAACACCGTGCTGCAGCGCTACGACTGGGAAGAGGTGTACTACGTCCTCGAGTACGGCCGGCCGTTCTCGCCGATGCCCGCCTGGGGCGAAGGCGGGGGCGGTCCGCTCACCACCCAGCAGCTCGACAACATCATCCACTACCTCGCCACCCTCCAGCTGTCCCACGACGAGTCGGTGGCCGAGGTCGAGGGCGAGCTGCGGCGCACGCTCGACCTCGACGACGACGACGACATCGACTACACCGAGCTGGCCACCGGCGAGGCGCTGTTCAACCTCGGCCGCGACTCCGGCTTCGCCGGCGGCGCCTACGCCTGCGGTCGCTGCCACACCAGGGGCTGGTCGATCAACGCCGAGAGCGCGCTGCCCGAGGCCGCCGACCTGAGCCTGTACGTCGACTACGAGGACGGCTCCGGGGCCTACGGCCCCCAGCTGCGCAACGGCCTCGTGCCCCGCCAGTTCGCCTCCGTCGAGGACCTCGCCCAGTTCCTGCACGTCGGCGCGGAGCGCGGCGTCGCCTACGGCCTGAACGGCATGTCGGGTGACGGCATGATGCCGGGCTTCGGGTTCAATCCGAACACGGAAGAGGCCGACGACGGAATGATGACGAGCGACATGATCATGGCCATCGCCCGCTACGTGGAGTCCCTCGGGGAGGGCGACTGATGCAGACCCTCAACCTCCTCGCAGGCATCGCCTTCGATCCGACCATCCGCGGGCTGCTGTCCGTCGTCGTCGGTGTCGTCGTCCTCGTGGGCTCGGTGTACCTGCTGCTCGCCACCAACACCGGCAACCGCCTCGGCTTCCTCCTCGCCCTCACCGGCTTCTTCGGCTGGATGGCGATCCTGGGTGCCGTGTGGTGGATCTACGGCATCGGCATGAAGGGCGAGGACCCCGCGTGGCGTGTCGTCGAGTACAACACCGCCGACACCAGCCAGGCGGTCACCGATCGCGTCCGCGAGCTGGAGCTCTCCGAGCTGCCCCAGGCGCCAGGCGGCGGCGTCGACTACGAGTTGATGTCGACGCTCGCCGAGGAGGACCCCGACCGCTTCGCGGAGGTCGACGAGCGCATCGAACAGGACAGCAACGGCTGGCGGTGGCTCCCCGCCTCGGAGCCCGCCCGGGGTGAGGCCGAGGCCACGGTCAGCGACGCGCTGCCCGACTGCGCCACCTGCAACTTCGGCATCGAGAGCCCGGCGGACTACCTGGTCCTCGGCGCCTTCGAGGTCGGTGGCAAGGAGGGCCTGCCCGACGACCCCAACCGGTGGGATCGCATCCGCACCCAGATCGTGTCGGCGGTCACCATCAAGAACCCGGAGCGCTACGCCGTCATCCAGGTCCAGCGGATCATCGACCAGCCGACCGTGCCGGGCGAGGCCCCGCCCACGCCCGAGGTCGACCCGGACCAGCCGGTGATCTCCGTCGTCATGCTGCGCGACATCGGCGACCGGCGCTTCCCGGCCGCCATGATCACCATCGGCTCGACGCTGATCTTCGCCCTGTTGTGCTGGGTGCTCCACCAGCGCGAGCGCATCCTGGAGGCCAACCTGGCGCAGGCCGAGTCGGTCAGGACGAGCACGCCGGTGCCGACCGGAGCCTCCGTCTAGACCATGCTCGGCCAGTACCTCCCCCTCGTCGTCCTCCTGGGCCTCGCTGCGGTCTTCGTGGCGGGCAGCCTGGCGACGTCGAAGCTGGTGGCGCCCCAGCGCAAGACCGTGGCGAAGCTGGCCCCGTACGAGTCCGGCATCATTCCCACCCGGGAGCCCCCGGAGCGCTTCCCGGTGAAGTTCTTCCTGGTCGCGATGTCCTTCGTCGTCTTCGACATCGAGATCATCTTCCTGTTCCCGTGGGCCACGATCTACCGCCAGCTCGGGGCCTTCGGACTGTTCGCGATCCTGCTGTTCTCCGCGCCGATCGTGATCTCGCTGGCCTACGAGTTCAGCCGCGGCGCGCTCGACTGGGGTCCGACCAAGACCCGGCGCCGCGTCGACGGCACTGGAGCGGGCGCGACCGACGCCGAGCGGGAGATGGTCTCCTCCGAGCGCACCGCCGCCAGCACGGTCCGACGGGTCGGCCTCGACGGCCGCCCCGACGGCACCGACGAAGCGGCCTGAAACCGATCGCGAAGAGGAGCTCACCATGGCTTGGAAGCTCGACGAAGGCCTCGAGGGCCTCGACCACAACGTCCTGAC
>DATKDW010000001.1 GCA_035512495.1 Acidimicrobiales bacterium | reverse complement strand
CACAGCGACCAGTGATGGCACGCGGGGCCTGTCCACTGCAGCCTGGCAACAGAAGCAGTGGAGGACAGCAGGGAGAGACCGCTGACGGCGCGAAAGACCGCTGACACCAGGGAAAGACCCGGCGGAGGGCGCAAGCCCAACCGACCCGACGGTGCGGTAGCCGCGAGGCCGCAGGTCCGGGAACGGTCGTAGCGCGTACGTCAACCGCTCAGCGGACGCGGGTTCGATTCCCGCCAGCTCCACGCACGTCAGGCTCGGTCGCGGCGGACCGTGGCCTTGCGGCCCTTGATGGTGCTGTCCCGCAGGGCGGCGATCACGGCGTCGGCGTCACCCTCGGGCACCTCCACCAGCGAGAACCGGTCGGCGATCTGGATGGCGCCGATCTGCTTGCCGCGGAGGTGTGACTCACCGGTGATGGCCCCGACGAGGTCCTTGGGCCGGATGCCGGCGGCCCTGCCGGCGTTGATCCAGAGCCGCGCCATCCCCCCGGCCGCCACGGCACCCGACGTCGGGCGGCCCTTCGTGCGGTCGGTGGTCGAGGGCGCCGTCACCTCGGGGATCTCCTTGGCGTCGTCGTCGACGCCGCTGGACGACTCGTGGGCCAGCTTGACCGCCGCCAGGGCGACCTCCATGAGGTCGAAGCTGTCGGTGAGCGTCTCGACCACCACCCGGTACCGCTCGAGGTCGTCGCCGACGAGGCTCTCGTGGAGGGCGGCGCGGGTCAGCTCGAGGCGCCGGGCGCGCAGGTCGGCGACGGTGGGCAGGGTCTCGATGGTGATGGTCGCCTTGATGGCCCGCTCGATCGACTTGAGCATCCGGTGCTCGCGCGGCTCGGCGAGGGTGATGGCCACACCCTCGCGCCCGGCCCGGCCCACCCGCCCGATGCGGTGCACGTAGGGCTCGGGCCCCGCCGGGACGTCGTAGTTGATGACGTGGGTGAGCTGGTCGACGTCGAGGCCTCGCGCCGCCACGTCGGTGGCCACCAGCAGCTCGGTGGTGCCGGCGCGGAGGCGACCCATCACGCGGTCGCGCTGCTGTTGGTCCATGCCGCCGTGGAGGGCCTCGGCCCGGTAGCCACGGCCGTTGAGGGTGGACGTCAGCTGGTCGACCTCGTCGCGGGTGCGGCAGAAGACGATGGCGGCCGTGGGCGACTCCACGTCGAGGACCCGGCCGAGCGCCGCCGCCTTGTGGGCGCGGGGCACCAGGTAGGCCCGCTGCGAGACCAGGGGGGCGGCGTCGCCGGGCACGGCCTCGCGCCCGAGGCTGATCCGGACCGGGTCGCGCAGGTGGCGGCGGGCCATGCCGTCGATCCGGCGGGGAAGTGTCGCCGAGAACAGCACCGTCTGGCGCTCGGGCGGCGTCCCGCCCAGGATGGCCTCGATGTCCTCGGCGAAGCCCATGTCGAGCATCTCGTCGGCCTCGTCGAGCACCACGACCCCGAGGCCCTCGAGGTCGAGGGTCCCGCGCCCGATGTGGTCGAGCGCACGGCCGGGCGTGGCCACCACCACGTCGACCCCCTGCTTGAGCGCCCGGAGCTGGCGGACGATGGGCTGGCCCCCGTAGAGCGGGAGCACCCGGGCCCCGAGCTCGCGGCCGTAGCGGTGGATGGCCTCGGACACCTGGATGGCCAGCTCGCGCGTGGGGACGAGGACGAGCCCGAAGGGCCGGTCGCCGTCGGCGACGGGCCGCATGCGCTGGAGCAGCGGCAGGGCGAAGGCGGCGGTCTTGCCGGTGCCGGTCGCCGCCTGGCCGAGGAGGTCCCGGCCCTCGACCAGCAGGGGGATCGCCTCACCCTGGATCGGCGTCGGCTCCTCGTAGCCCAGACCGGTCAGGGCCCGCAGCAGCTCGGGCCGGAGGGGGAGGTCGGCGAAGCCGCTCGTCTCGTCGGCGGGGTCGGTCAAGGCTGGCTCCGGGTCGTCGGGCGCGCCGGGTGGCGCACCCCCCAGTGTGGTGGGCGGCCGTCCCGGCACCACAGTCGGAAGCCCAGCGCACCCCATCCGGGCGCCGCAGCGGGTGGTCCTACGTGGCGACCACGGGCTGGCCGGCAGCGTCGACGCCGCAGAGCGACTGCCAGCGGCTGTTGACCCGGCCGGGGCGGATGGCGCCGGCGGCGAGCAGGGCGGCCAGGACCGGACGGGTGGCCTCGTGGCGGAGGGCGATCCGCTGGGGGCTGCGGTTGGCCGCCTTCCAGGTCTCCCAGGTGGGCAGGCCGACCTCGGCGTAGACGCCGGGGTGGACGATGGTCTCGAACATGCCCCGGATGAGGAAGGGGGCGATCCGCCTGACGGCGTAGCGCTCGACCGCGCTGGCCTCGGCCCAGACCTCGGGCAGGACGGTGCGGGCATAGGAGAGGTGGCGGGCCTCCTCCTGGCGGTGGTAGCGGTTGACCTCCTTCAGGAAGGGGTCGGTGTCGGGGTGCTCGGAGGCGAGCTTCTGGAACAGGTCGGGGATCTCCTCGCCTGCCAGGACCAGGGTGTAGAGCAGCGCCGGCAGCTTGATGATGGTCCGCGAGCCGAACCGCATGAGCCGCCGGGCGATGCCGCGGTCGAGGGGGTCGACGGCCTGCGGCCGGATCTGCTCGAGCAGGCGGATGAAGAGGCGTTGGTGGCGGGTCTCCTCGCCGATCTCGTGCAGGAGGAAGGTGATGCGCGGGTCGGTCAGGTCGCGGGCGCCCACGATCTGCATCGAGAAGCCGGCGTTGAGCACCGACTCGAACCGGATGCCGGCGTCGGTGATGGAGGCGATCTCCTCTCGGGAGAGCACCCGGCGCTGCTCGGCGCTGAGGTCGAGGCCGAGGCCGGCGACGGTGAGCAGCTCGTCGGGGATGAGCTGGCCGTCTCCGACGCTGCCAGGCAGGTCGCGGTCGGGGTCGATGACCCGCTTGGCCGAAGCCCGGCTGAGGCGGGCGATGCGCTCGGCGCTGTCGCTCGATGTGGACCGGCTGGTGGCGGGGGGCATGGTGGTCGTCATGGGGGGACCTCCTGAGATCGGGTGTTACCGACCGTAACGTTACGAGAGGTAACCGTCAAGAGACGTCGGTCACACCTCAGAAGCCGGGCCCTCGGCCTCGTCCGACGGCTCGGAGCCGCCGGCCAGCGCCTCCCGGAGATCGGAGATGAGGTGTGACGCTGCGAGGGCATAGGGCCGCAGCACCCGGTCGGCGCCCGCCTTCTCGAGCAGGTCGACGTCGGCCGGGTGTCGCGACGTCACCGCGATGCTCCCCCGGTAGCCGTGATCCCGCAGGGCGCTGATGAGCGCACGATCGGCGGGCAGGTGGCCGGACGTGCTCACCACCCACACCACGTCGTCGAGGGGCAGCATCTCGGGGAGGTCCTGGTCCTCGGCGTCGCCGTAGGCCGTGTTGGCCAGGTCGTCGGCCCACCGCCCCAGGGCGTCGGGGTCGTTGTCGATCCCGAGCGCGGGCACGCCCGCCTCGTGCAGCTGCTCCATCACCATGGTCCCGTAGCGGCCGAGACCGACGACGATCACCCGGGGCGGGGGGTGGTCGCTGGCCGCCCCGAAGCTTGCCTCCCGGGCATCGTTCCGCTCGAAGATGCGCAGGGCGGGCGAGAGGCGCTCGAAGATCGCCTCGGAGTTGAGGATCAGGTAGGTCGACATCGAGATGGTGATGAGGCCGACGGTGGTGATGAGGCCCACAGCGGCCTCCGTGATGTGGCCGAGGCTGAGCCCGAGGGCGGCGAAGATGAGCGAGAACTCGCTGATCTGGGCCACCGTCAGCCCGGTGCTGAACGAGACCCGGCGTCGGTAGCGCATCACCCCCATGATCGTCATCACGATGATCGGGTTGCCGATGAGGACGAACAGCGAGAGCACCAGTGCGGCGGCGACGTTGGCGCCGGCGTCGCCGAAGTCGAGGCCGGCACCGAGATCGATGAAGAAGAACAGCAGCAGGAAGTCGCGCACGGTGGCCAGGCGCGACCCGATCGCCTCCCGGTAGGGCGTCGAGGCCAGCGAGACACCGGCGAGGAAGGCCCCGACCTCCTCGCTGAAGTCGAGGGCCTCACCGGTGGCCGCCAGCCCCACGGCCCAGGCGATGGCGAACAGCACGAGGAGCTCTGGCGTGCGGGCGAGGCGGTGCAGCAGGGGCGTCAGCACCCAGCGCATCAGCACGACGATGCCGCCGAGGAAGGCCACCCCCTTCACCACCACCAGGCCCAGCTGGATGGGGATGGAAGCGTCGCCGTCGGTGCCGAAGGCGCTCAGCACGATCATCACGATCACGACCACCAGGTCCTGCACGATGAGGATGCCCATGGCGATGCGCCCGTGGGGACGTTCCATCTCGCCCTTGTCGGAGAGCAGCTTGACGATGATGATCGTGCTCGAGAAGGTCAGGGCGACGGCGATGTAGAGCGCGGTGACGGGGGCGAAGCCCAGCAGCAGGGCCAGCACGAACCCGATGGCCGAGGTGAACGCCACCTGCCCGAGCCCCGACGCGAGCGCCACCGGCCCCACCGTGCGGATCAGGTGCAGGTCGAGCTTGAGGCCCACCACGAACAGGAGCAGGGCGATGCCGATCTCGGCGAGGACGGCGATCTCCTCCTGGCCCTCCACCACGCCGATGCCCACCGGCCCCACGAGGATGCCGACGGCGATGTAGGCGACGATGAGCGGCTGGGAGAGCCGGCGGGCGACGAAGCCAACCGCCGCGGTGACGGCCAGGACGGCGGCGATCTGCTGGAAGGGGGAGTCGAGCACGGTCCTCGGAGGTTCTGGGTCGTGGGGTGGGGGCCGGCTGGGCCGCGCGCACCGGGCCGGAGACCCTGGTGGCCTAGCCTCGCCCGGTGATCCTCAAGGTCCCGCTCCAGATCGTACGCGGCTTCGTCATGGGCGCCGCCGATGTCGTCCCCGGCGTCTCCGGCGGGACCGTCGCCCTCGTCTTCGGGATCTACACCGACCTCGTCGCCGCCGTGCACCAGGGCGCGGTCGCCCTCGGACGATTCGTCCGCCTGGACGTCAAGGGCGGCATGGCCGAGCTGCGACGGGTCGACTGGCTGTTCCTCCTGCCGCTGCTGGCCGGGGTGGGCTTGGCCGTGGTCACCCTCGCCCACCTCATCGAGACCCTGCTCGAGGAGCAACCGGTGCGGATGTCGGCGGTGTTCTTCGGGCTGGTCCTCGCCTCGATCGTGGTGGCCTGGGGCTACGTCCGTCGGCGCGACGCCCGGACCCTGGCCGTCCTGGTGGTCGTGGCGGCGGTGACCTTCGCCCTCCTCGGGCTGCGGTCGGGCCCCGTGGCCGACCCCTCGCTCGGGTACGTCTTCCTGGCGGGAGCGGTGGCCATCTGCGCCATGATCCTGCCGGGCATCTCGGGCTCGTTCCTGCTCCTCATGCTCGGCGTCTACGACAGCATCCTCGGCGCCGTCACCGACCGCGACCTGGCCGTGGCGGCGGTCTTCGCCCTCGGGTGCGTCGTCGGCCTGGCTCTGTTCTCCTCGCTCCTGGACTGGGCCCTGAAGCACCACCACGACCTGGTCATGGGTGGACTCATCGGCCTGATGGTCGGCTCGCTCCGCGTCCTGTGGCCCTGGCCCGACGGCACGGGGAGCACCTCGATCGGCGCGCCCGACGGCGACTGGCCGGCCGTCGTGGTGCTCGGGGTCGTCGCTGTCGCCGTGGTGCTGCTGGTGGCCCGCCTGGCCGGGACCCGTGACGCCCGGAGGAGCGCCAAGAAGGCGCTCTCGCGCTAGTCGGACGTGCAAGCGTGCGGCGCCGAGCGGGGCCTTCCCACCTCGCTCCGCTCGGCGGGCCCCTCCCCTCGCCACCACCCGCTTGCACGCTGGCGCTCGTTGGTGGTCTGAAAGCGGACTCGGCCTTCGGCCGAGGCTTCTTCCTCTTAGAAGTACGGGATGGGGTTCACTGGGGTGCCGTTGACGCGGACCTCGAAGTGGAGGTGGGGGCCCGTGGAGGCGCCCGTCGAGCCCACGGAGCCGATGATGTCGCCCCGGGCGACGGTGTCGCCCGCGGCCACGGCGACGCGGCTCAGGTGGGCGGAGAGGGTGGCGAGACCGCCGTCGTGGTCGATGATCACGGTGAGGCCGTAGCCGCCCTGGGTGTCGGCAACGAGCACCACCCCATCGGCGGCGGCGCGCACCGGCGTACCGGTGGGTGCCGAGAAGTCGACACCAGCGTGCAGGCGGGTGGTGCCGTAGATCGGGTGGACCCGCATGCCGTAGGGGGAGGACATCCGGATGGCCGCCACCGGGACGCTCAGGACGCCACGCCCCGGGGCCGTGACCGTCGAACCGCTGCCGCCGTCGGTGCGCTCAGGCGGACGGCGGCCCTCGGCCTCTGCGGACCGCCGGGCCTCCTCCGCCTCACGGCGGAGCTGCGCCTCGCGCTCCGCCTGGCGGCGGCGGATCATCTCGGCGATCGACTGGGACTCCGCCTCGAGCGAGGCGATGCGCTCCTCGTGGGCGGCCTTGCGGCCCTGGGCCGAGGCGAGCAGGGCCTCTTCGCGCGCCACCTCGGCGGCCGCTCGGGCACGGGTTCGCCCGACCTCGTCGCGCAGGCCCGACAGGGCTGCCGCCGAGGTGGCAACCTCCTCCCGGCGCGCCTCAGCCTCGACCCTGCCCGCCTCCGACGCCGCCTCCAGGGCGCGGTGCTCGGCCTCGACGACGCGGTAGCGGTCGACCACCTCTGCTTGGGCGCGCGTCACCGCGCCGACCAGAGCACGCGCCCCTTCGATCTGGCTGACCTCTTCGGCGTGGAGGACGAGGCCGAGGTCGTCGACGCCCGACCCGAAGCGCACGAAGGCAGTCACCGCCTGGCGCCGCAGCGCGTCGCGTGAACCTCTCAGCTCATCGCCGATGAAGGTCAGACGGCGCTGAGCGGCGAGGTGGTCGCCGATGGCGCGGTCACGGGCCGCCTCCGCAGCACGCAGCTCGTCGACGGCAGCAGCGACCCGCCCGTCGAGGTCGGCCACCTCGGCATCGAGGCGAGCCTGCTCGGCCCTGGTGCGCTGCAGGGCGCCCAGGAGCTCACGCTCCTCGGCCGCGACCTCATCGACCGCATCCCGCAGCTCCGACAGCTCGGACCGGATCTCCTTGGTGCGCCCTGCCGGGTCGGCAGCAGCCCCGAGCGGCGCCGCGAACGAGCCCACGGCCACCAGGCCGACGAGCAGCGCGACACCACCTCGTTTCACACCAGCAACTCTATCAACACGCGCAACGCGACCAACAAGACCCACGAAGGAGACCATCGGCACCAACCACCCCGAACTGGAGCCCCACCGACCCCGAACCCCGCTTCTGGCACCAGAAGCGCGCTGGCACCCAGCGCGATCCTGGTGCCAGAACGGTGCGGAGGCGGTGGGAAGGCCCCGCTCGGTGACGGGCCCCGTGAGCCGCTACACGTCCAGGAAGCGGGTCACGGCGACGCCGGCGCCGATGGTGCCGATGAGGGCGCCAAGGACGAGGGTGAAGATGCCGGTGGTGGCGACCTGCGAGCTGAGCACCACGAAGCCCTCGAAGAGCGGCACCGTCTGGATGGCGTCCTGGGCGGCGTTGCGGGCGAGGTAGACCACGCCGAAGGCGATGCCCGCCCCCGCCAGGCCCTGGACCAGCCCCTCGATCATGAACGGCACGCGGATGAACCAGTTGGTGGCGCCCACCAGCTTCATGACCTCGATCTCCCGGCGCCGGGCGAAGATGGCCATGCGGATGGTGTTGAAGATGAGGAGCGAGGCGGCGAAGAACAACACGACGGCGATCCCGACGATCACCCGCTGGGTGATGCTCGAGACCTGGAGCAGCCGCCGCACGGTCTCCTCGGCGAAGGCAACCTCCTCCACGCCCGGTTCCTGCTCGAAGCGCTCGCCCAGCGCACGGATCACGTCGGCGTCGGCTACCGCCGGCTCCACGCGGTACGAGGGCGGCAGCACCTCGGCGGTGACCTCTCGGAGGTACTCCGGCCGGTCGGCGAACATGATCTTGAACAGCTCGTACTGCTCGTCCTGGTTGACGAAGGTCACCCGGGAGACGTCGGCGTTGTCCACCAGCAGCCGACCGACCCGGTCGCTCTGCGCGGGGGTCACATCGGCCTTGAGGAAGACCTCGAACTCGATGCCGCCCTGCCAGCGCTGGGTGGCGTTGCCGACCCCGTAGTGCAGGAGGAACGCCGAGCCCACGAGCGCCAGCGACACCGCCACGGTGAGCATCGAGGCGGTCGTGAGGAGGAGGTTGCGGCGGAGGTTGCCCAGCGTCTCGCGCAGGGCGTAGCCGATCTTGCCGCCCATCAGGCGTAGACCCCGCGGCTCTGGTCTCGGACGATGGTGCCGCGGTCGAGCTCCACGACGCGGCGGCGCATGGTGTCGACGATGCCGCGGTCGTGGGTGGCCATCACCACGGTGGTGCCGGTGCGGTTGATCCGGTCGAGCAGGCGCATGATGCCCACCGAGGTGGTGGGGTCGAGGTTGCCGGTGGGCTCGTCGGCCAGCAGGATCAGTGGCCGGTTCACGAACGCCCGGGCGATCGACACCCGCTGCTGCTCGCCACCGGACAGCTCGTGGGGCAGGTTGCCCATCTTCTTGGCCAGGCCGACGAGCTCGAGGATCGCCGGCACCTGAGAGCTGATGACGTGGCGCGGACGACCGATGACCTCGAGGGCGAAGGCCACGTTCTCGTAGACGGTCTTGGACGGCAGCAGCTTGAAGTCCTGGAAGATGCAGCCGATGTTGCGGCGCAGGAACGGGACCTTCCACTTGCTGAGCTGGGCGATGTCCTTGCCCGCCACCCAGATGCGACCCTCGTCGGGCTGCTCCTCCTTGTTGAGGAGGCGGATGAAGGTGGACTTGCCCGAGCCAGAGGGGCCGACGAGGAAGACGAACTCGCCCTTCTGGATGTCGGCCGACGCGCCCCGCAGGGCGACGACGTCGCCCTTGTAGTTCTTGGTGACGTTCTCGAGCTTGATCATCGGGGGCTCTCTCCATGCCAAGCGACGGCGCAGGTGGTGGCACCGGCAGGACCCGGCATGTTGCGTTCAGGTTACCGTCCGCTCGACCGTCCTCCGCGGCAGAGAGACGTGGCCGACGTCACGTCGACCCGGCATGCTCCCGCTCCCAGCGGAGGTAGGCTTCCATGAAGTCGTCGAGGTCGCCGGCCAGGACGGCGTCGACGCTGCCGGTCTCGTGGTTGGTGCGCAGGTCCTTCACCAGCTGGTACGGCGCCTGGACGTAGGACCGGATCTGGTTGCCCATGGCCGCCTGGGAGGTGGAGCCCGAGATGGCCTCCATCTCGGCCTTGCGCTCCTCTCGCTGGCGCTCGACGAGCTTCGCCACCAGCACCTGCATGGCACGTGCCTTGTTCTGGGTCTGGCTGCGCTCGTTCTGGCAGCTGGAGACGATCCCGGTGGGGAGGTGGGTGATGCGCACCGCCGAGTCGGTCACGTTGACGTGCTGGCCGCCGGCGCCCGAGGAGCGGTAGGTGTCGACGCGGAGGTCCTTGTCGTCGATGTCGACCTCGCCGGAGGTGTCCTCGATGAAGGGGGTGACGTCGAGCGAGGCGAAGCTGGTCTGGCGGCGGGCGGCGGCGTCGAAGGGCGAGATGCGCACGAGGCGGTGCACGCCCTGCTCGGCCCGCAGGTGCCCGTAGGCCCAGCGGCCCTTGACGAGGAAGGTGGCCGACAGCAGGCCAGCCTCCTTGCCGGCCGACGCCTCGTCGATCTCGGTGGCGAAGCCACGGCCCTCGGCCCACTTCAGGTACATCCGGAGCATCATCTCGGCCCAGTCCTGGGCGTCGGTCCCGCCCTCGCCGGCGTGGATCTCGCAGATGGCGTCGGCCTCGTCGTGATCGCCGGTGAACAGCGAGCGGAGCTCGAGCTCGTCGAGGCGGGCGGCGAGGGAGGCGATCGCCGCGGCGATCTCGGCCTCCTGCGACTCGTCGCCCTCCTCGCGTGCCATCTCGTCGAGCGTCTCCACGTCGGAGAGGTCGACCACCAGCTGGTCGTGGACCTCCACGTCGCCGCGCCGGTCGGCCATCTCCCCCGTCACCCGGCGCGCCTGGTCCGGGTCGTCCCAGAGGTCGGGCGCGGAGGCCATGGCCTCGAGCTCGGCGAGGCGCTCCCGGCTCTCGCCGATGGTCAGGTAGCCCTCGGCCTCCCCCACGCGCTTGCGCAGCGAGGCCAGGTCGTCGGAGAAGTCGCGCACGCGGGGTCCTGTTGGTGGCGGGTCTTGGTGGGGGTCGGGCCTAGCGACCGTGGCACATCTTGTACTTCTTGCCGCTGCCGCACCAGCAGGGCTCGTTGCGGCCGACCTTCTCCTCGGCCGACTTCACCACCGGGGTGTGCGTGGCCTCTTCGACCGGCGCCGGCGCCGGCTCACCCGCCGCCTGGGCCTGGGCCGACAGCTCGGCCTGGGCGGCGCGGGCGACCCCGCTGCCGGCACCGGGGACGTCGTCGGGCCCGGAGGTCGTGAGCCCCTTGACCTGGTCGTCCACCGCGGCGGGTTCCTCCTCGTGGACGACCTGGAGGTGCATCACGTACTTCACGAAGTCCTCGGCGATCGAGTCGACCATGTCGGAGAACATGGCGAAGCCCTCGCGCTGCCACTCGACGAGCGGGTCCTTCTGGCCCATGGCCCGCAGGTGGATGCCGTCTTGGAGGTAGTCCATCTCGTAGAGGTGCTCGCGCCAGCGGGTGTCGATGACGCGCAGCATCACCTGGCGCTCGACCTGGCGCATCGCCTCCTCACCGAAGGCCGTCTCGCGGTCCTCGTAGTGGCCGATGGCCTCGGTGTGGACGGCGGCGATGATCTCGTCGACGTCCTCGGTGCCGCTGAGGTCCTCGACGGTGAAGTCCGTCTCGTAGAGCTCGCGCAGCTGGGTGACGAGCCCCTCGATGTCCCACTCCTCGGGCAGCTCCGCGAGGCAGGCGGTCCGGACCACGCCCTCGATGGCGCTGCGGAGGCTGTCGAGCGCCTCGTCGCGCAGGTCCTGGCCCTCGAGGATCTGGTTGCGGCGCCGGTAGATCACCTTGCGCTGCTGGTTCATCACCTCGTCGTACTTCAGGACGTTCTTGCGGGTCTCGGCGTTGCGGGCCTCGACGGTGTTCTGGGCCCGCTCGATCGCCTTGGTGACCATCTTCGCCTCGATGGGCACGTCGTCGGGGAGGGCCTTGCCCATCACCCAGTTCATGGCCCCGGTGGCGAAGACCCGCATGAGCTCGTCCTCGAGCGAGAGGTAGAAGCGGCTCTCCCCCGGATCGCCCTGGCGGCCGGAGCGGCCGCGGAGCTGGTTGTCGATGCGGCGGCTCTCGTGGCGCTCGGTGCCGAGGACGTAGAGGCCGCCGAGCTCGCGGACCTTCTCGCGCTCGGCGGCGGTCTCGGTCTCGTACTTGGCCAGGGAGCGCCCGTAGCGGGCGAGACCCCCGCTCTCCTCGTCGGTGGGGTCGAGGCCTTCGGCCCGGACCTCACGGGCGGCGAGGCCCTCGGGGTTGCCACCGAGGAGGATGTCGACGCCGCGCCCGGCCATGTTGGTGGCCACGGTGACGGCGTGGAGGCGGCCCGCCTGGGTCACGACCTCGGCCTCTCGGGTGTGCTGCTTGGCGTTGAGGACCTCGTGGGCGATGCCCCGCTTGCGCAGCTCGTTGGACAGCAGCTCGGACTTGGCCACCGAGACGGTGCCGACCAGCACGGGCTGACCCGCCTCGTAGCGCTCGGCGATGTCGTCGACGGCGGCGTCGAACTTCGCCTGCTCGGTCTTGTAGATGAGGTCGCCCTCGTCGGCCCGGATCATCGGCATGTTGGTGGGCACCGGCACCACCGGGAGGTTGTAGGTGCTGCCGAACTCGGCGGCCTCGGTGACGGCGGTGCCGGTCATGCCGGCGAGCTTGTCGTAGAGGCGGAAGTAGTTCTGGAGGGTGATGGTGGCGAGGGTCTGGTTCTCCTCCTTGATCTTCACCCCCTCCTTGGCCTCGACGGCCTGGTGGAGGCCCTCGGACCAGCGCCGCCCCTCGAGGATCCGGCCGGTGAACTCGTCGACGATCTTCACCTCACCGTCGGAGACGATGTAGTCCTTGTCGCGCCGGTAGAGCTCCTTGGCCTTGAGGGCCACGCTCAGCTGGTGGACAAGGTTCTGGGAGAGCTCGTCGTAGAGGTTGTCGACGCCGAGGGCGGCCTCGACCTTCTCGATGCCCTCGTCGAAGGGCGCGACGTGGCGCTTCTCCTCGTCGACGTCGTAGTCGACGTCGCGGGTGAGGCCGCGGACGATGCTGGCGAACTTGTAGTAGCTCGAGGCGGCATCGGCCAGGCGCCCGCTGATGATCAGCGGGGTGCGGGCCTCGTCGATGAGGATCGAGTCGATCTCGTCGACGATGGCGTAGTGGTGGCCCCGCTGGACCTTGGCCTCGAGGCTCATGGCCATGTTGTCGCGGAGGTAGTCGAAGCCGAACTCGTTGTTGATGCCGTAGGTGATGTCGCAGCCGTAGTTGCGGCGCTTCTCCTCGGAGCCCTTGATGTCGGGGATCACCAGGCCAACGCTGAGGCCGAGGCGGTTGTGGATGCGGCCCATCCACTCCGACTGGAACTTGGCCAGGTAGTCGTTGACGGTGATGACGTGCACGCCCTCCGCGGAGAGGGCGTTCAGGTAGACCGGCAGGGTCGACACCAGGGTCTTGCCCTCGCCGGTCTTCATCTCGGCCACCCAGCCGAAGTGCAGGGCGGCGCCACCCATGAGCTGGACGTCGAAGTGGCGCTGGCCGATGGTGCGCTTGGCGGCCTCCCGGACCACGGCGAAGGCCTCGATCAACACGTCGTCGGGACCGGCGCCGTTGGCGATGCGCTCCCGGAGCTCCACCGTCCTGTGGGCGAGCGCGTCGTCGGACAGCGCCTCCGTCTCGGGCTCGAGCGCGTTGATGTCGGGCACGAGCGAGGCGATGGCCTTGAGCTTGCGGCCCTCGCCGGCGCGGAGGATCTTGTCCAGCATCTTCACGGGCGCCACTGTACCGGCGCGCCCCTCGGAGCCCGGGCGTCGCCCCCGCTCAGATGTCGGAGGGCTCGTCGAGGTCGAGGATCTTCTCGCGCACGGCGTAGACCACCGCCTCCATGCGGGAGTGCAGGTGGAGCTTCTCGAGGATGTTGCGCACGTGGTTCTTCACCGTGTTCTCGGAGATGAAGAGGACCCCGGCGATGTCGCGGTTGGTGAGGCCCTGGGCCACCTGCTTGAGCACCTCGAGCTCGCGCTCGGTGAGGCGGGGGGCGGGCACCTGCTTCTTCTGGTCGGCCCGGCGGGAGAGGTTGTTGAACTCCACGATGAGCTTCGAGGCCATCGACGGGCTGATCAGGGTCTGGCCCTGCATCACCGCCCGCACGGCGTCGGCGACCTCCTCGATGGAGATCTCCTTGAGGAGGTAGCCCGCGGCGCCGGCCTTGATCGCCTCGTAGAGGTCGTCCTCCTCGTCGGAGACGGTGAGCATGAGGATGCGCACCGCGGGCATCAGCTCCGAGAGGCGAGCCGTGGCCTCGATCCCGCTCACCCGCGGCATCCGCACGTCCATGAGCACCACGTCGGGGGCCAGGTCGGCCGCCTTGACCAGCGCGTCCTCGCCGTCCTCGCTCTCGCCGACGACCTCGATCCCCTCCTCGCCGAGGAGCACCTGGATGAGGCCACGCCGGAAAAGGGCATGGTCATCGACGATCAGGACGCGGATGGGGTCGACCACAGCGGACACCGTAGGCGACCTGGGCGCCGGTCAGGAGACGTCGAGGATGTTCTCGCGCACGGCGTACATGACCGCCTCCATGCGCGAGTGGAGGTGGAGCTTCTCCAGGATGTTCCGGATGTGGTTCTTGACGGTGTTCTCGGAGATGTACAGCTCAACGCCGATGTCACGGTTGGTGAGGCCCTTGGCCACCAGCTTGAGCACCTCGAGCTCGCGGTCGGTGAGGCGAGGGGCGGGCACCTCGGGGGCGGACTCCTCGGCCCGTCGGGCGAGGACGTTGAACTCCACGATGAGCTTCGAGGCCATCGAGGGGCTGATCAGGGTCTGACCCTGCATCACCGCCCGCACCGCGTCGGCGACCTCCTCGATGGAGATCTCCTTGAGCAGGTACCCGGAGGCGCCGGCCTTGATCGCCTCGTAGAGGTCGTCCTCCTCGTCGGAGACGGTGAGCATGAGGATCCGCGCCGTGGGGTGGGCCTCGGTGAGGAGGCGCGTGGCCTCGATGCCGGTCATCGACGGCATCCGAACGTCCATCAGGATCACGTCGGGTGCGACGTCGGCGGCGAGGGCCAGGGCGTCCTCGCCCTGCTCGGCCTCGCCCACGACCCGGATGTCGTCTTCGGCCTCGAGCACGAGCACGATCCCCCGGCGGAAGAGCGCATGGTCATCGACCACGACCACGCGGATCGGGTCATCGGTCGGCGGGCGGTAGGAGACAGCGTCATCGGACATCACGACCTCTATCGGCTGGTCAGGGGCCGACCATGAGGACGACCTGGCAGAAACCTTGGGGGACCGCGCCGGCCCCCCCGGAGGCCGGCGCTGTGCACGGCTGACCTGGTCTTTGACCCCACACTCGCCTGCCGAGGAGGTCACCCGCACCGGCGCCGGCGACCGCCGAGGCGATCCAGCGACACCGTGGTGTGCGGGCTTGACTCCTTCTCGCACCCGGGCCGACAACCGGCTCCGTCGTGCGGCAGGGCTTACTTCTAAGCCGCTCCATGATCGGCGACCACAGGTCGCCTTACGTGGGTCGTTTCGCCTGCGACTGGCATCGACTTGCAACCACAGACCCGTGCACAGCGGTGCCGAGTGTAGGCAGGACGCCGCCGGTCAGGTACGCGATCAGCGCGAGGGCGACGTCGTCGGGGCTGGGGTGGGGACCGGTGACGAGGCCCGTGCGGGCCTGTGCGACCACATCGGACCGGACGTCGGGGCACGCCGCCAGGCGGGCGGCGATGTCGGCAGCGACCACGGCACTGAGGCCGCAGCGGCTCCGGAGGCGGTCCCCGTTGAGGGGGACGCCGAGCTCGAGTGAGAGGGAGGCAGGCACACCATCAACTTCGTCACCCTGCGTGGCCGGCTTGAGGAACAAGTTCGCCCCATCCTGCCCAGAACGGACCGAGGTGCGCGGCTCCCCCGGCAGCGACCGGGTCAGGACGGTGACGGTGGCGGCGGTGTCCAGGCCGCCGCCAGCCCCACCACCACGGTGGCGCCCGCCGCCCGCAGCGACCGCGCCGCGGCACCGAGGGTGGCACCGCTGGTGACCACGTCGTCGACCACGAGGACCCCCCGCGGGCACCCGCGCCGCCGGATCGAGAACCGGGGCCCCTCGAGGCGGCCGGCCAGCGCCCTACCGGTCTGGGGCGGACCGTCGCCCCGGCGCAGGAGGGACCGGACCGGGAGGCGCAGCGGCTTGGCCACGGCCCGCGCCAGCAGCTCGGCCTGGTCGAAGCCCCGGTCCCGCCGGCGGACCGCGGTGGTCGGGGCCCACGTCACGACATCGAGGCCGGTGGTGCTCTCGACGAGGGAGGCCATCGCCGAGGCCAGGCCCCGGACGGCACTGCGATGGTTGCGATACTTGAGGCGGACCACCAGCTGGCGTCCCGCACCCTCGAACCGCAGCAGGGCCAGGCAGGCGTCGAGCCCCTCGGGCGGCGCCAGGGACGGCGCCGGCCGGAGCGTCGCCGCGCAGGGCGCGCAGGGCGCGGGCCCCTCGGCACCGCACACCGGGCACGTCGTCGCCAGCAGCACGCCGCCACCCTACGGAGGCCCTGTGACGGTCGGCCGCCGGTCCTCGCCTAGCCTGTCGGCCCATGGCCGCCACGACGAAGCCTCCCCCCGCCGCAACCGACCGCCCCACCACCACCGGTTCGGCGATCCTGGTGGTGCTCGTGATCGGCATCCTTGCCGTGCTCTCCATCATCATCTTCGCCACCTCGACCGAGCGCACGCCCCACAGCGTCGACGGTCGCACGGCCACCACCTCCCACCACCTGGACTAATAGCGGTAGGCGTCGGCCTTGTAGGGGCCGTCCTTGGGGATGCCGAGGTAGGCGGCCTGGGCGTCGGTGAGCTCGGTGAGCTTGACCCCCAGGTGGGGCAGGTGGAGGCGGGCCACCTGCTCGTCGAGTGCCTTGGGCAGCACCCGCACCTCGTTGCCGTAGGACCCGGCGTTGGCCCACAGCTCCATCTGGGCCATCACCTGGTTGGTGAACGACGCCGACATCACGAAGCTCGGGTGGCCGGTGGCGCAGCCCAGGTTGAGCAGGCGGCCCTCGGCCAGGACGATGACCGTGTGGCCGTCGGGGAAGGTCCACTCGTCGACCTGGGGCTTGATCTCCTCGCGGGTGGCGTCGGACGCCTCGAGGCCGGCCATGTCGATCTCGTTGTCGAAGTGGCCGATGTTGCCCACGATGGCCTGGTGCTTCATCCGGGCCATGTGAGCGGCGGTGATGATGTCCTTGTTGCCGGTGGAGGTGATGAAGATGTCGGCGGTGGAGACCACGTCGTCGAGGGTGGTGACCTGGTAGCCCTCCATGGCCGCCTGCAGGGCGCAGATGGGGTCGATCTCGGTGATGATCACGCGTGCGCCCTGGCCGCGAAGCGACTGGGCGCAGCCCTTGCCGACATCGCCGAAGCCGCACACCACGGCGACCTTGCCGCCGATCATGACGTCGGTGGCCCGGGCGATGCCGTCGATGAGGCTGTGGCGGCAGCCGTAGAGGTTGTCGAACTTCGACTTGGTGACCGAGTCGTTGACGTTGATCGCCGGGAACAGCAGGGTGCCGGCCCGCTGGCGCTGGTAGAGGCGGTGGACGCCGGTGGTGGTCTCCTCCGACACGCCCTTGATGCCGTTGGCGATGCTCGTCCAGCGGTTGGTGTCCTCGCCCAGGCTGCGCTGCAGCACGCCGAGCACGATCGACAGCTCGTGGGACCCCGCCGAGGCGGGGTCGGGGACGGCGCCCTCCTTCTCGTACTCGGCGCCGAGGTGCACGAGCATGGTGGCGTCGCCACCGTCGTCGAGGATCAGGTTGGGTCCGCCGTCGCCGTCGGGCCAGCGCAGCACCGCCTCTGTGCACCACCAGTACTCGTCGAGCGTCTCGCCCTTCCAGGCGTACACGGGCACGCCCGCCGGCGCGTCGGGGGTGCCGTCGGGGCCCACCACCACCGCGGCGGCGGCATGGTCCTGGGTCGAGAAGATGTTGCACGACGCCCAGCGGACCTCGGCGCCGAGGGCGGTGAGGGTCTCGATGAGCACGGCGGTCTGCACGGTCATGTGCAGCGAGCCGGTGATGCGGGCGCCGGCGAGCGGCTGGGCGTCGCCGTGCTGGCGACGGAGGGACATCAGGCCGGGCATCTCGTGCTCGGCCAGGGAGATCTCCTTGCGCCCGAAGGACGCGAGGGAGAGATCAGCGACCTTGAAGTCGCCGGGGGTCAGGTTTGCCATGTCGGTTGCGCTCCACGTGTGCGGGAGGTGTGGCGCGCGAACAGCACGCTCGGGTCAGCTCCCATTGTGCCCCGGGCGACCCCGGACGGCCACTCTCTACGAGGCGACGGTGGCCTTGACGTGGTCGAGCGCGGGGATGGGGCCCGGGTCGAGGCCCTCCTGGGCGGCGAGGTGCAGCGACGTGAAGTCGCCGAGCATCACCAGGTCGAGCAGCTGGGCGAGGTAGCCCTCGCCGTCGGCCCGGACCTCCTCCACCGAGGCCACGACCTCGTCGAGCAGGGTGTTGACCACGTCGAAGCGGCGCATCACCTGGGGGTGCTCGAAGTCGTGGCGCAGGTTGACCAGCGTGAAGACCTGGCGGGTGAGGTCGCCGTGCTGGCCCCAGCCGGCCACCTCGTTGTGGCACAGCTCGGGGTGGGCGTTCCAGAACGCCGGCACCTTGGCGTTCTCGTTGATCTGGTTCTTCCAGCGAGAGGCGGCCACCGCACCGAGCTGGCCGCCGCCGAACATGATGGGCAGGGTGCGCCCGATGCGCTTGGCCAGCTCCTGGGCCTGGTTGCCGTCGACGGTGAGCTCGTCGCGGCGAGCGCGCAGCTGGGCCACGGCGAGGTCGACCCACTGGTGGGCGCCGGGGAAGAGGCCCATCTGCTCCAGCACCATCAGGGCGGGGACGGCCAGGGCGCCGATGCCGGCACGGGGCTGGGGGATGTCGGGGGGCACGGGGATGACGGGGGCGCCCCAGCTGCCCGCCAGGCGACCGAGCGCGCCGCCCTGGGTGATGGCGACGATCCGCCCGCCCTCGACCGCGGCGGCCGAGGCCGCCTCCACGGTCTCCTCGGTGTTGCCGGAGAACGACACGGCGAAGACCAGCGACGACTCCCCCACGAAGGCGGGGAGCTCGTAGCCCTTCGAGACGATGATGGGCACCGGGAGGAAGGGGCCGGCGGCGGCGGCGAGGATGTCGCCGGCCACGCCGCTGCCGCCCATCCCGAGGACGACCACGTTCTCGATGCGCTCACGGGCAGGCAGGTTGTCGAGGCCGCGGGACCGCGCGGCCGCATCGGCGACCTGCTCGGGGAGGCCGGCGGCAGCCGCGAACATGTCCTGGGTGTCGAGCACACCCTCGCTCACGAGGGTTCCTCGAAGGTCGGGGTGATGCCCTGGTCGGCGACCTTGCCCATGATGCGCTCGTGCTCGTCGTCGCCCACGGTCTCGGCCTCGTCGATCAGCATCACGGGGATGTCGTCGCGCACCTCGTAGCGGCGCTTGAGGCGGGGGTTGTAGAGGGCGCTCTCGTCCTCGAGGTAGTACAGCGGCCCCTTGTCGTCGGGGCACGCCAGGATGGCGAGCAGAGCGGCGTCGAGACTCATGGCGTCCTCCAAGACATGCTGGTCACGGTTCGGTGATGACGGCGAGCACGTCGACCACGCGGCTGTCACACACGTCGCGGTCCACGGCTTCGAGGTTGAGTCGCAGCAGCGGCTCGGTGTTCGACGGGCGGAGGTTGAACCACCAGTCGCCGCAGTCGACGCTCAATCCGTCGAGACGGTCTTGTGGGTGGTCGCCGAAGTGGTCGCTGACCCGCTCGATCACCTCCAACGGATCGTCGACCTGGGTGTTGATCTCACCGCTCGCGGCGTAGCGCTCGAACGGTTTGCGCAGCACCGAGAGTTGCTGGCCGGTGCGGCTCATCTCTTCGATCAGCAGCAGCGACGCGATCAGGCCACTGTCGGCGCGGTAGTTGCGGGCGAAGTAGTAGTGCGCCGAGTGCTCGCCGCCGAACACCGCGCCGGTCTGGGCCATCAGCTGCTTGATGTACGAGTGGCCGACCTGGGTGCGTACGGGCACACCCCCGCACTCGACGACCACCTCGGGCACCGCACGCGAACAGATCAGGTTGTGCAGCACGGTCGCGCCCGGGTTGACCCGCAACACCGCCGACGCGAGGATCGACGTGGTCGTCGACCCGCTCAGACCGATGCCCTCCTCGTCGACCATGAACACCCGGTCGGCGTCGCCGTCGAACGCCAGGCCGAGATCGAACGACCCGGTGACGACGCGCGCCCGCAGGTCGCGCTGGTTCGCGGGCTGGAGCGGATCGGCGGGGTGGTTCGGGAACGACCCGTCGAGCTCGCCGTACATCACCTCGAGCTCGATCATCGGCAACCGCTCGAAGACCGCGGGAACGACGAGCCCGCCCATGCCGTTGGCGGTGTCGGCGACCACCCGCATCTCTCGGATCGAATCGACGTCGACGAACGACAGCACGTGGTCGACGAAGCGATCCATGACGGTCTGCGAGGTGAGGGTGCCCGAGCGGGCGGCCGCACGCGGGCCATCACCCACGAGCACCTGCTCGGCCGTGGCCTTCACGACGGCGAGGCCGCTGTCGATGCCCACCGGTCGGGCGCCCGAGAGGCACAGCTTGATGCCGTTGTACTGGGCCGGATTGTGCGAGGCGGTGAACATCGCCCCGGGCGCGTCGAGCGCGCCGGCGGCGTAGTACAGCAGGTCGGTGGAGGCGAGGCCAAGGTCGACGACGGCGATGCCCTGTTCCATCACCCCGCGGGCGAACGCAGCGACGAGCTCCTCGCCGGTTGGGCGCATGTCGCGTGCGACGAGCACGCGATCGGCGGTGACGAAGTTGGCGAACGCGACCCCGAGGGCGTGTGCGATCTCAGCGTCGAGCTGGTCGGGCACCGTCCCCCGGATGTCGTACGCCTTGACGATCTCATCCAGTGCAGACATAGGCGTTGAACGACACTATCGGGATGGACCGGGTGGTTCCGACCGGTCGTCGGCGACCTCGACCGATCGGGTGACACCATCCCCCTCCGGTCCGCCGGCGAACGGCGGCTGGATCGCTGGTTCGGCCGGCCAGCCGTCCCCCTCGTCGATCGGCTGCGGCACCGCCTCGGACGCCAGCGGCTCGCGATCG